>JAIELS010000093.1 GCA_019752795.1 Sphingobacteriaceae bacterium | reverse complement strand
GCGATTTTAGGCTCCCAAATAGCCCTAGCCTATCAACAACAAAAAAATAGATTAAAATAACCGCAGAAACAAACCAACCCTCATTCCCATCATTTTTTTATAAAAAAATAATAAACACCGCTTGACTCAAAACCGTTCTCAGAGTTTAATAGCAACCTCTTGCGGCCAGATAGCTCAGTCGGTAGAGCAAAGGACTGAAAATCCTTGTGTCGCTGGTTCGATTCCAGCTCTGGCCACCAAGAAAATCAATGTTAATCAACAGGTTACAGTTAATCGTTCCAAGCCCACAAAATCCATTGTGGGGATTTTGTGGGGCACAGCAGATAAAGTTATAATGTAACCACTTTATCTCTTTGTATAATTTCCTTTCCTTTTCTGTTTCTAGGATTGCGAAGTAAAGTGAGTACCACCCCAGTTTTCATGTTTTCGCAAGCCTGATTTGCCGCTTCAAAAAGATTCTGCAATTCAGCTGAAGAATAATGCGTTGTAATACGTCCTGAACGATGACCTAGCAGGTCTTGTCGATCTTCAAAGCTTACACCCATCGATCGCAAGCGTCTGCCAAAAGTATGCTTTAAGTCATGGACACGTACATGTTCCAATTCAGCTCTCTTGCGTGCACTTTTCCAGGCTGTATTCAGCATTCGGGTAATTGGATAGCCTTTATAGGTAAACACAAACTGCTCATGCTTACCTCGTTGGCTCTCAACTACTTTTTTTGCTGTGTAATTACAGACAACCAAACGCTCTTCCCCATTTTTCACAAATTCTGCAGGAATGATGAACACCAGAAGTTGCAGCATTTCAGGAATTTTAACTTCCCAATCCCACTGAAGCTGAGACACCTCTTGCTCTCTACACCCAGTATTCACGGCAAATAATGCCATTTGTTCCAAATGCGAAGGCAACTCAGTAAAGAGCCGATGTTGTTCATCCCAACTAAGTGGATAGGGCTTGCGCAAATCGTGTTCTAGCAAAAATTTGATCTTAGGCGCACTAGCTAACCAAGTCATGCCATATTCATCTATCCATTCAGTAGCAGCTAGATTAAGAATTCGTCGAACAACTTGTAAACCATGATTAATTGTTCTTGTCTTCATTTGCTCTTTAAGCCGCCCTTCTATAAAGGGTTCTAAAGTTCCTCTGTGGATAGAATCAATTGGCATTTTGCCAATATATTCCACTAATACCCGCAAACGCCCCGCATCAGAGCCAATGCTTCGCTTATGTTGGTTCTCCTCCAGAAATTTAATTGCAGCTTCCATAAAGGTGCGTTTAGGTCTAACTCCAAACACACTCGCTTGTCTTACTTCTTCGATACGTTTTGCAAAGTATTTTTCTGCTTCTTCGAGGTTGCCCGTACTAGTGCTTTCTCGAATTCTGCATCCAAAGACCGCTTTATCGATATGCCAGTATTCACCCCTTTTAAAGAGGCCTGGCGACTTTTTTCGTCCCATTGCTCCAAACTCCTCTGTCTGGTTATCGCAGGACGACCACTACACTGTATATAATCATCCACCCACGCATCTAAATCAAGTCGATCAAAAGCAATACCCTGAGTACCAATAGGAATCTCATTTAAACTTGGGCGAACCTGTTCATTAAAGCGATGTCTATCCATGCCTAAGTAATCTGGCGCATCTCGAAGTCGTATTAATCGAGGTAATATGTTAAATCTGCTCATTATTTCATCCTGAACTCTGACGTTAGGGCTGGGATCCCATTTTTTTATTTAGCCATTCCTCAATAACTTCTCTTCGCCAGGCTAAAGTTGTACCATGTAATTTTACTGGTTCAGGAAATTTTCCATCCAACCACCATCGACGCAAAGTGAGTCTGTCTTTACCTATAATCCTTATAATGTCGTTCATAAATAGAATTTGCTGTCCAAGATGATCGCTATTTGATAGTCGCATCATTAATTCTCCCCATCCATTTGATAATCGAAGTCTAATCGCGCTTTCCTTTCCCTTTTGAGTTCCATATCGATGATAGTGGTAAAGAGAGCTAACAAATTTAATTCAACCTTAGATACCTTAGGTAACTGGTGATAACGATGAATCAATTGCAAATGTGCAATGGGTGAATTGGATAAATTGGCTATTCTTTGGAGAGAAAAATTTTTGGAATCTAATAAGTACTGGATAATCCCTTTATAAATTGTAACCTTTTGCTCATGCAACATACGATATACTCCTTGTAAAACATATAAATTAATTTAAACCAACAAATATTTAACGCAAACAATCGTCTTTCGAAACAAATATTAATCTGTAATTTTATTTATAATCAACAACTTTTTTTTGTGAATTTTCCTTTTGATACAGTTTGATATTGAATGATGCCGTTTGATATGGTAAATTTTTTTTCGTGATAAATTATAAGGACATTCTATGAGTAAGGGATCCTACAAAGCGTTTGCAAATCGCCTAATTCAAACCCTAAAAGATAGAGGGCATACCGCTTCTCGCTCACCTAATGGGATCTGCACTAAGACACTTGCAGAGTTTGTTGGTGCCTCTGAGCAAATCTGTCGCCGATATCTACGAGGGGATGCGCTACCTGATTATGAGAAAATCATGCGATTAACAACTCAGCTCCAAGTAAACCCAGGATGGTTGCTATTTGGTGATGAAGGGTTTACTGCCTCTAAAAAAAATGACATCGATGAAGCACTACTCCATTATATTTTAAAGCAAAGCCATCATTTATACCCTACTTCACAGGATTCTAATGATGACTATGCTGATTTTGTTTTAGGGTTAATTAGAGAAGTACGTGCTATCGATGCTTCAGAAAATAATCTTCTGAAAATTATTGATTTAGCGATAGGCTCAATTGATTCCTATAATCAAAGAAACAAAAAACATTCCCAAATCGCTTAAATTTATTTTATGGATAAAATACCTATAAAGCTTCATCCTAAAGCTCAAGATTTTCTCTTTGAATATTTTGCGATCTTGCAACGTATATTTACTGATGTTTTAGGGCAGCTAGATATCGCCTATATTTCAATTGCTCTCATTAATGGAAATAGAGAAATTTTTTTTCTATCGTCTAAACCCTCTATAGAGCAAAATTTAATTGCAAAAGGATTATGGGAATATGATGGCGCCTACCAGATTAATTTTATCCACCAAAAGCAGCCCAAATTATGGAGCGAACTAGCTCACGTTAGATATCCTGAGCTATTAAAACAATACAAACAAGATAATCATGATCTTGTAGCAGGGATTTCAATACCCTTCGATGATAGCAACTATAGAGGGGTATTTTCTTTTGGTTTTAAAAAGATAACTTTAATGATTCAACAAATGCCTTCAAGCTATCATGAAAAACTATTAGCAATAGGCCTATATTGCCTTAAAAATATACGTAATGGCATACCTTTTCCCGACAAGAAGAGATATTACACCAAACCACAGCTAGAACTAATCACCAATAATTAGGTAAGTTATGAACGCAGCCAAGAAATCGGAAACAACCCTGTTTAAAGTATTAAAAGAGCTTTCCCCTACTAAAAAGCGGATTATTGCTAGTGGGGTTATAGGGAATCTTTTAGAGAATTTTGATGTGATGATTTGTGCTTTTCTAGCGCAATTTATTGCTATGACTTTTTTTCCAGCGAATACCTTGGAAAATAACATTTTTAATACCTTTAGTGTGTTCTTAATTGGCTATTTATCCCGCCCAATGGGCAGCTTATTAATAGGTCTCTACGCCGACCAAGTTGGTAGAAAAAAAATGCTTATTTTTTCTGTTATTATGGTAGGCGTTTGTACTGCAATTATTGGCCTAATTCCTTCCTACCAAACCATAGGAATAGCATCAACCATTCTATTTTCATTTTTCCGAATAGTACAAAATATCTCTGTTGGCGGCGAATATATTAGCTCCATTGCCTATTTAATTGAAAATGCGGATCAACAAGAAAAAGGATTTTATGGAAGTTGGGTATCTGTTGGCTTTAATTTAGGTAGTTTATTGGCTTCGCTTTTGGTTTTCATATTGATCTATTGTATAGAGAAAAGCCTATTACCGGATTGGAGCTGGCGAATCATTTTTGTTTTAGCCGTATTCGGCACTGGAATTGGCTTCTGGATTAGGCAATCGCTGCCAGAAAGTTTAGCGTTTATTTTAGAAAATGCAGAAGGGGCTAGTCCCAAAAAAACGGAGATCTTAGGTTCAGCAATTCAATTAATAGGGAGCCATCCTTCACTGTTCTTTGCTATTGCCGCTATTGCATGGCTGGGCGTTGGCGAAACAGTCGCACTTTTTGTCTACTCACCGATTCATATGACGACCATTAATCATTTTTCGCAGTACCAAGCAATGGGTATGAATGCACTTTGCTTATTGTTTCTGATCCCTCTAATCCCTGTTTTTGGATTTCTCTCTGACTACTATAGCAAAACTAGGCTGTTGGCCCTTTCAACGCTTGCCTTTGGCATACTCGCTATCCCCTACTTTATTTTTTTAAGCACTGGAAGCTATCTGCAAATATTAATGTTCAAATTATTATTTTGTGTCCCATCCGCATGCTATTACTCTATCGCACCGGTTTTAATTACTGAAAGCTTTCCAGTTCGACTCCGTTGTACTAGCCTGGCTCTTGTCTACCAAATTACTGCTAGTATTGCAGCTGGCATCAGTCCTATCGCCATGTTATACCTTGTTAATCACAGCCCAAAGATACCTTATTCGCCAGCCTATTACTTGATAGGATTGTGCCTATTATGCTTTATTGGACTTCGTTTAATATCCTCTGAAAAAGCAATTAAAACCAAAATAAGCAATACAACTTTAGCCGTTTAATCACTATAGGGGTTTACACATGAAAACACTTTGTCAGAATATTTTTAAGGAATATAGAGAGAAAATCATTGATAGTTCTTATCATCCTACCAATCCAATTGAAACGTTAAAAGCACGACTAACAGCAACTTGGCTGCTACAACATCATGATCCCTTCATTGTTAAACAAGCAGAAGCTTTTATACAAAAAACATCTATTTTTAAAGAGACTGACTTAGAGCGGTTAAAACAACTCTCTTCACAAATTAAAACTTGGAATGAATTTCAAATCTGTAGTGCTTATACGAATATCGCAGGGGTATTTTTGGAATATAAAATATCGTTCACTACAGTGGAAAATCGTCAACAAACGCTACATTTCCATGCTCAATATGAAATCAGAGAGGAGTTCTGCTATTTCACTTCCCAAACCCCTCCTTTAATTCGTGTCATTGGCGACCCCATTTTACACCAACCAGGCGTTTTTTTTCCTGAAACACCAACTCGTCAAGATCTTCTAGAATTAGCAAAGCAAATCGAACAGGCTAAATCGATTCTTATTCAAACGGGTGGGGCCGGTATTGCTGCCAATCAATGTGCAGGAATTGATAGACCGTATTGCTTTACCATTGTGGGTGTATTTTATGATATTCCTGAGCATGTCCAAGGGGTTGAGAAACGTTACCCCAATACAAAATTTCCACAAGCCACGATTATGGTCAATCCTGTTATTACCGCTGTTAGTCAAGAAACTCAACCTTTTAGCCACGGTTGCCTAAGTGTACCTTGTGCCAATCGTTGTACGGTACAAAGTCCTAAGGAAATAAGTGTAACTTACCAAGATCCTCTGGATGATATGAGAATAAAACAGCTTACCTTGACGGATGTTGACGCAGTCGTGTTATGGCATGAATTAACTCACATTTTATTTGGAAAAACATATATGGATGTAACCTTTGAAACTATGCCTGTACAAGATCTCTATCAATTCCAAACGATGTTGCGTGATGAACTGCAAAATCGCCAAGTAGAATGCCATGATCATTTACCCTATCTGACAATTCCTCCTTTTTATCTGAGTGTAAAAATTAACGAGGCGGGTATTCCAAGATTAGATCGCAAAGAATTAGCCAATGTACTCCCCCATATGACAGAGGAAACGTTAGCAGGGTTACTTAACCAGGCACAGCAATTATTGAAAAAAAAACAAGATATAACCGATGAATCACTCAAAGGTTTATTACAATTATCTTTTTATTCAACTGAAAATAGACAACATCAATTTATTGCAGACCCTAATTCAGGATTTATTAGGTCAAAGTTATAAATTTGCACTTATTAAAGCGTAGCGAGTCCAAAACTGGCTCTAAATAATTTTATCACAATACTAAACCCTCCTGTACCCAGGGCGACTGCTCAATAGCATCGCGCAATTGCTCCCGTTGAGTTTGGGCAAAGAAACATTGACCACTATAGAGATAATGCGCACCTAAAGCGAATAAACCTACCCCTGTTAACGCAATGGCAATATTAGCCACAATGACCTTCCAGTAGGCCCGATGCTCTTCCATGGCCCCGTTTTGAGAACGAAGTAATTGTCGGAATTCTCTTTTAAATTGAATCTGTGAACGTACTTGCTCCTCCAGTGGTTTCTCAAAAAAAGTCTTTAAGGATTTTTTTAATTCTAACGCTAGCAAAAAAACCGTTTGTGCCTTGTCTGCATCAGAGCTTAGAAGAAAAATTCCATAGGCAAACATTTCATCAATACGCAGACATAAGGCTTGTAAATCCTCTCCTTTGCCAGTCCATTGTAATATCAACCCATCTTTGGGCGTAAATCCCTTTTCTTCCTCCAGCCTAATGAGGCTGTCGACGATAAGCCTATTAATATTAATACCTTTTTCAGCCAACTTAACAATCATTTGCCGATTGGTCTCATTTAAAAGGTTGTCCTCATGGAGCCATCGCCAGGTAGAACCTACCGTCTCAGCATTATTTCCATGGTGTACTAACTCTTCAAAAGACTCTTGGTCTAAAAGACCTGCCATTTTTAAGTCAAGCATCCCTTTGAAAAGAGTTCCTATGGTTGTTTTGTGAGCCATTATCCGCTCAAAGTTGGGCTGATCAAGAAGCTTTGCTTCAAGTAACTCATTTGTCACAAAACTAATATCAGAAAATTCAAAATGGCTCTGGCAAGTCATTAAATGGGCGAAGTTAGCTGGGTTTAAGCAACCAGCCTCACGCAAAGAAAAAATCGCTAAGTCACCAGGAATATCAGGATAGGTTTTAACATAAGTAGCCAGGCGTTCTCGCCCGCCGATAAGCTGCTCCATTTCCTTCATTTCATCAGTGAACGGTACGACTTCTGAGCCTAAAGCTAAATCATAAAGCAATTTTGCTTGCCCATCTGTGGTTAAAATACTAGTGATTTGACCAATTTTATCTTCATTATTAAATAGTAAATCAACACGGACTTGCTCTTTTTTTGTTCTTTTAGGATTTTGTGTTAATTGTTTCCTTTTTACATTCAGTTCGTGAGCTACTGCATGCAGTTGATGCCATAAACGACTTTTATCCCATGAACTAATAGCTTGTCCTGGGATTAGATATTCTGTATGGTCGCTGGTTACTTTAAACAAGTGATTGGTAAATTCATAGTGATTGAGGGCATGGGGATTAGCCAACAAGCGATAGGGTCTATTGATGGGAATGTTTGGTTCTAAATTATCCAACGTATCTAAACCCCGAGCCAACTGTTCGTCATAAGTTTTACGTCTTTCGGGGTCGGACAAGACTTCATAGGCTTCTTGAATCGCTAAAAACTGTGCTTGTTGATGAGGAACCTTATCTGGATGGGAGATTAAAATCAGGCTTTTATAAACAATCTTAATTTCCTCTTGCGTTGCCTTCGGTTCTACGCCTAAATACTGGTAATAAGTCACTCTCTATTTCTCCCTCAATTTAATCGAAAGTCTCTCTTCTTTAGTTCATTATCTGCAATTCAACTGCCTCAGTATCCTCGAACGCTTCATTATGCAGACATGACATCGCAGGTTTTGACTGCTGCGATGTTAAAAAGCTAAACCGCCTTGCTAAAGAACCCGTTTGACTGCTCAGTTTAATTTGCTCAAGCTCAAAGTTTAAATCGTCCACATTGCTAATTAAATCGTTATCAATATAATACACCAGACGTGCGATTGCATCCGTGTGATGACGATTCCAGTGGCCATAGAAAAATCGCCGAAGGGCAGAGTCATCTTTGGTGTAATCATTAAGCAATTCCCGAGCTTGCTGTAAATTATTCGTGGCCTTAAGGAAGCTAAAATAACTTTCTGGCCAACAATGTTTATCAATTTGTTCGCTAGGCAGCATAGGTTGCTCATTATCTAAAATCAACTGCTCTATAAAGGTAGGGATAAATTTAAACAGCTCAGAGAGTGTCTTATCATTTTCATGTTCAAAACCATTATCGCTTAAATCAAGGCATTTGATATTCTCGGGGATTTCCTTTATCAACTCAACAAATACCTGTTGGCATCTCTTCTCTTGTAAAAAACCATTGCCACGTAACTTTAATTTAGTAATAGCTCTAGAAAGTGTTTTTAAACCTGAGATGAAATGAACTTGGCTAAATTTGCTCTCTAAGCGATTAAGCCCACAGCGACTTAAATCAAGGCAATTATCACCAGACTTTAAATGATTGATACGCTGCGCCACTGTCGCCAGGCATTGTCTTTCATGTTCAGGGCTTATCTGTCGTGGTGGAACTGATGAAATAAGAAAGTGGTTCACTGAAAGTTGCATATATTTTTTTATTTCTTCCGTTGTTGCATTCAAAAAGGTATAAGAAAAAATTTTCTCTATTACCTCTAAGGGAAAACGATTAAATAATATCATCGAGGTGTGCATCATCAATATACGCAATTTGGCAAATTCCGGATGATAAGAAAAGCGTTTTTGTGATTTAAAAAAACCGACTTTAACAGGAATAGGGCTTGCTATAGACACTAAAGCCCCGTCATTGCGAACGGTCAACTTATCATTTTCGAAAATTAGATTCTTCACTGTCGGTGGGAGGGAACGCCATACTTCGCGCATTTGAGTATAAGGCAAGCGATCCAAGCCATTTCCAGTCACATCAAGCGCTCTAATCTGCCGGGAGAGCGCTGATAAAATAGCCTTTAAGGCGTTTAAATTAAATAAGACCAGACCATTATCATTAAGCTTAAGCAGACGAATATAACGCGGTAGATTCGCAAGAAGGTAGATAAGCTCATCAACTGATTTTTCATGGAAATCATTGCTACTCAAATCAAGCCCCTCTACCGTTTCAGGTAAATAGGAAAGCACCTCAACAAAATCAACGATTGAAAGCCCCAATAAATCGCTGTAACTAAAACCCATTGTTTTAATCGAAGAAGGAATGCAACGATAGCGCTTTTCTAATTCCGTTTTGGGTAGTACTCTTTTTTCACAGAGGCGAAGAGAGTTGAGTGTTTTGGGTAAGCCTTCCATTAAGAGAGCAAAGGCGTCCATATCGAGCAAAAGAAGCTCGTTTTCACCTAAATCCAATTCACTCAAAGTACCTGGTAAGCCTTGGAACGCTTGCGCTAATTCTTGAGGATTAAAGGTAGATAATTGATTACCTACCAAGCACAAGAGCTTTAAAGTCGGCCGCTTAATGCAGGAGAAAAAACGAGCGAGTTCAAGTGGTGATTTCTGATTTAATCCATTAAATCCAAGATCTAAAGAAACTAACTTTACGGGCAACTGTTCAAAAAAATGGCTTGCTGAGTGAGCATCTAAACGATAAAGCGCGTTGTTAACAAAACTTAAGGCGGTTAACCTCGGATTTAGTGAAGAAAGAATGGCGGCTCGCTTATCAGGACTAAGTCTACCCATTGCAAGGTTCCCAACCCCTAACCCTTTTAAGTTTACTTTAGTAGAAAGATTGCTAAAAATCTTAGCGGCATTAAAAGAGTCAACAAACGAATGCCAGAAACTGGACTCATAGGCTTTGTATTCGAGAAAACCGTTATCTTGATAGAACAGCGCATTATGCAAATTTAAAGTTTTTACCTGGGCGGGGAGTTTTTCCAAAGCCTCAGCGAGATCGGCACAGACGGTTGTTTGGCCATAAGAAGAAAACTCGTGATCAATAAAGTTAAATTGAACCGTTTCAATCGATTGAGGTAAACAGGTAATATAGTTTTTTAATGCCTTCCCAATCGATTTTTTATTGGTAGACTCCGTTCTCCCGTCATTCGAATTTGGAACCGCTACCGTATAATAAACCTTTTCGTAAGAATAAGTAACTTGAAACAAAACTTTACTAACAAATCTAGGAAGATAAGCAAGTGCTCGAGCCACATGACTCGAAGGAAGATTAAATCTACCCTCCAGAATAATCGTATCACTCGTTTTTAGAATAGTTGAAAAAAGGCTGCGCAATTCATTTGTGTCCTTTTCCCGCAATTGTTCTATTTTAAATTTCATATTCTCTCCATGTCTTGGACTACTTTTTTAATAACGCCTAAACCTTTCCAAGTCGACGGACATCAATCTAGTGGAGTTGCCCTTATCATGTCAAGAACATGAGGAAGAATTGTAAAAACTTAGAAAGAGCCAATCCCTGTGTCGCCAATTGACTCAGTGGATTGACACAAAGCAAGTCCAACCTCGCAATCGAGAATATTGCACGTCACAAAACTTTTTTCAAGATCTTGTTCAGTTCTCAACATTGGTATCATACGTTTTCTGGATGAGATACTTAGCACCATCAAAGAAATAATTACCAATCTTAATGCCCTACGAAAAAAATAATCTACCATTTTGGGGAAACGGCCTACATTATGTATGGATGAACTCAAAAAAGTGTTTCTGTTAGTCTAAGGAATGTAGGTAAAATAATCAAAGTCACTGTGGGGCTGAACTTTGCATTTTTTAAGTGCTTTATTTTCTTCCTCTGGTTTTCTACTCGACAAGTTAATTCTTGGTAACCCCCTAAAAATAACGAATATAAAGATAGACATTATTAATAGCTAGGTGAGTGACTTAAGTTATAAATTAACGAGCACCCTGTCCTTGATGACGTAAGCTTGCCAAATAATCAGAAAATAATCCCTGAACTTTACTTTTATTTTAAATCAATGGGTTAGCGCTTAAGAGCCATACTTTAGTGGAACTGCTTATTTTTGTCGATAGTTGATTGGGGGTGTTCTTAAGTGCAGTTGCTGTTCTAAAATGCTCTGGCGGTTATGTGGTTTTTTATTGCGAGCCACTATACGTATGTTACAATGGCTCCCATTATACACAGGGTGGCTGAAAATAATATTTAGCAGCAGCCTTTTTATTTACATAGACTCTATGCATAGCAAAACATCCATTAAAAATAATAAATTAGTTGGGGTAATCGGTGGTACGCACTTTGACTCAAAACTCGGCATGGAATTTTTAAGTCAAAGAAATATCACTGCGATATCGTCAAATATATCAGATGATCCATTCACACAAACTATGCTACAGCTATCTTCAAAAACATTAACAGACAAAGTTAAAAATAAAATAAATATATTATTAAACGGAGGCTGTGCCAGTATTTTTATTTATTGTAATTCACTTAGTGGAGCTATTGATTTAGACTATTTACGTGATTATTTTAGTATCCCTTTATTTACTCCAATAGAAACTTATCCTTTAGTTTCAAATCAGTACAATTCAATCGGTGTTACTGCAGCAAATTGCCAATCACTTAGTAACATAGAAAGAATTATACTAAAAACTAACCCCCGTGCAGTTATTACAGGCTTCTCTTCTTTATTAATTGTGGATTCAATAGAAAAAGGATTGTCTCCGAAAGAAATAATTAACCAATATGATTTAATAATGCTTTGTAACCTCTTAGAAAAAAATAATGTTCGGTTACTTTTACTAGGCTGCACCCATTTTTCATATTTTTATAATGAACTCAGTGCCTCACTGAGAGAAGAAAAAATAGGCATAACTCTTTTTGACCCCTCTGAAACTATGTTGAAGAATATTTTAGCTTATCAACAACAAGCGTTAATCTAGAAAGCGTTGGCTCATACTCAATGCAAGGACGGCTTTTTGCACATGCAATCTATTTTCTGCTACATCATAGATCACGGATCTATCGCTATTAGCGACCTCATCGGTAACTTCAAAGCCTCTATCTATAGGCATGCAATGAGTAAAAATAGCATTATCCGTTTTTTTCATTTTTTCTGCAGTGGTTATCCATTCTTTTTTCTCCATTGCAAATTTAATTTCAGCTTCTTTTTGAAATACATTGTCTTTATAAGCATGAGGCGACATCCAGTTTCGACTATATACAACATGGGCATTTTCATAACAATTCAAATGATTGTTGGTAGTGGTAAAAGCGGTATCATGCATTTGGCAATTTTTAGCAATCGTTTGATATACTTGAGGATCCAAATCATAACCATCAGGACGAGCAATAGTAACATTCATTCCGAAACGGCTTGCTAATAACAATGCCTCATGAACACTACCCCATGTCCTCGCCATGCCTCCATGTGCCCATGTTAAAAGAAAGTTTTTATTCTTTAAAGATTCAAAATTCGGAGAACATAATCCATTCCCATATCGTTCAGCCCAGCTAAGAATATCTGCTAATCCTTGACAAGGATGGTAATAATCATTAGCCATATTAATAACAGGAACGTCAGCCCATTTCACATAATCAGCCATTAAGTTATTACCAGCACCGTAATAAGGAATTGCAGCTTCCGCAATTCTAATACCTATCCCAGCCGCATACCTTGACATGACTCTAGCTGCATCCTGTACGGTTTCACCAGCTTCTGTATTGGTTTGTAAGCGTAACATAGGCGGCATAATAAATTGGGCGTGGCCACCAAGTTCGAGCATAGCCGCTTCAAAAGATATCCTAGTGCGAAGTGAATGATTATAAAATAGCATAATAAATGTTTTCGAATCCAATAAGGTTTTCCATTCGGAATGGAATCGGCTTTTTTTCATTTTGACAGCAAGATTTAAAGCTAACAGTAATTCATCAATACTCCAGTCCTGAGTACATATTAAATTTTTTCCAAATAAACTCATAAAGTCTCGTCCGATTAATAAAGATATGTCAAATAAGTAGTAACAAAATATTAATTTTACTATAATCTAAAATTAATAGTCCTAACAACATTGGATGAATTTATGACCATTAAAAATAATCGTGTTGATCTAACTAAAAACAACAGCTTATTTAATATTTTTCTCCATGATGCAAACATCACCCTCCAAATCGATGCCCATAAAAAAATAATAAATGTCAACTCACCTGCAGAAACCTATCTTGGTGCTAGTAAAGAAGAATTATTACATCAAGATTTAATAGCCTATTGCAATGAAAAAAACTTGCATTATCCAAGGTTTCTTAATAAGAAAACAATAGAGGTTGAGCTTTTGGAAGAAACAAATCATGAGACAAAATCTATTCTATGGCGTATTGTCCCCATTTTCTTAAAAGAAAAGGTGACTGAATTCTTTCTTTTTGGTAAAGACATTACTGAAAATAAAAAATATGAGCGCTCAATAAAAAATGTGGAGAATAGACTCGAGCTATTTATCAATATTGTTCCTGGTTATCATTGGTGGAAGGATCTTGATGGAAGGTATCTAGGTTGTAATGAAGCAATCGCTAAATTATTAGGTTTAAATTCTTCTAAAGACGTTATAGGGAAGACCGACTATGAACTAGCATGGTCAGAGAATGCAGATACCTTAGCTGAAAATGATAACAAAGTTATCCAGTCTGGTGAGCCAATTTCCGGTGAAGAAATAATAACCACTCAAAATAACACAAAACTTACTTTTTTTATTGTGAAAATGCCACTAAAGAACGATTTGTCTGAAATTGTTGGCACTATAGGTACTTCTATCGATATCACTGACCGCAAAAAAATGGAAAAAGAATTAGAGCGTGCTAAAACAGCCGCCGAAACAGCCAATCATGCCAAATCGGAGTTCCTCGCGAACATCAGCCATGATGTCAGAACACCCTTGACTGGAATTATTACCTTTTCTCGTTATCTTAAGGAGCAAGATAATCTCGGTGAAGCAGAAAGAAAAGAACTGGCAGGAGACACTTATCATGCGAGCGAGCAATTATTAAATTTACTCAATGGTGTGTTGGATGTTGTTTCAGCTGATTCAGCTGATTCAGCAACGGATCATGACTTAAATCCAAAATCCTTTAATCTAATGCAAATGATAGACGATCTGATTCAATTAGAAAAGCCCGCAGTAAAATCGCATCAGTTAGAATTGAGACAATCGATTGATGAAAATATTCCTAAATTTATCGTCAGCGATAAAATGAAACTGCATCGAATTTTACTGAATTTAATAGGAAATTCGATTAAATTTACTGAAAAAGGCTATATTAAACTTTCGGCAACCTTGCAATCAAAAAATAAAAAAGAAGCCACTGTGGTTTTCTCAGTAGAAGATACGGGTATTGGTATTCCCGAAGAAGCACAACCCCAAATTTTTGAACGTTTTTATAAAGTAAACCCTTCTTATAAAGGGAGATATACGGGCAATGGGATAGGACTTCATATTGTACAAACCTATCTCCGATTGTTAGGCGGTAAAATTGATTTTCACTCAACCTTTGGGAAAGGGACTACCTTTATCGTTAGTTTTACCTTTCCAATCGGTGAAACGCCTACAGAAGAAGCCGAAGATAGCTCCTATAAAGACATGCTAAAACAAGAGCAAGACAATATTTTATTGAAAGAACAAAGACCTGCTTTGGAAACTACCGCTATAACCACTATCGATTCCATTAATTCAACAATCAAAATCCTGGTAGTGGACGATCATTTATATGCTTTAAAGTCATTAAGAATGCTTTTTATGCCTTATAAATTGCCTATCGTAGAAGCCCAAAATGCGGAAGAGGCTCTTGAATTAGTAAAAAAAGAGGCCTTTGATTTAATTATCACCGATATCGGTTTACCTGTGATGCAAGGCGATGAGCTGATTGCAAAAATCCGTCAACTGGAAAAAGAAACTGGCAGAGCCAGAGGAAAGATTGTCGCTCTTACAGGGCATGCAGTAAATGGAGGATTGGGGGATGAATGTAAAAAGGCAGGTGTTGATGAATTATTTGAAAAACCCATGCAGCCAGCGTTTTTAAAAAGCTTGCTGGAGCCTTTGATAAAAAAGAAATCTAAGGAAAAACAACCAATACTTGAACCTAAGGTTGAGGCAGCACTTAAGGAAGACTCTTCTCCAGCAAAAGAAGGAACGCTCGGCACAGACTTACCGGATACAGAAAAACAATTATTTGAAATCAACCATCATCCACTTCTCGATCTGAACGTAGGGGAAAATGTAGTGGGTTCAAAAGAGTTTGCAAAAGACCTTTTAAAAGAATTAAAGAAAGAAGGCATTGATCCTGATTTAGACAACCTAAAAAAAGCACATACTCTGGGGGATTGGGAGACCGTAAGAGCCTTGACCCATAAGATCA
>JAIELS010000035.1 GCA_019752795.1 Sphingobacteriaceae bacterium | reverse complement strand
TCTTAAACAACAGTAAATTTATAGCTTAAAAATAGTCTTACTTTATGAAAATAGCCTTAGCTCAACTTAACTATCATATCGGAAATTTCGAACATAACCAAAAGCACATTATTCATCACATTAATCTTGCAAAAGAAAAGGGTGCTGATCTTGTTGTTTTTGCAGAACTGGCTATTTGTGGTTATCCGCCTAGAGATTTTTTAAATTATACTGATTTTATAGAACGCTGTGATATAACCGCTAAAGAAATTGCTAAACATTGTGTTGGTATTGCTTGTATATTGGGATTGCCCATAAAAAACGATATTTTAGAAGGGAAAGACTTGTATAATGCTGCTTATTTTATTGAAGATGGAAATGTTAAAGTAATTACAAAAAAAGCACTTCTACCAACATATGATGTTTTTGATGAATATCGATATTTTGAACCGAATGATGAATTCAAGTGTATAATGTTTAAGGGTAAAAAAATTGCTTTAACCATTTGCGAAGATCTTTGGAACATTAATGATAATCCTTTATATGTTTCTTGCCCGATGGATGAGTTGATTAAAGAGCAACCAGATTTGATGATTAATATTGCGGCTTCGCCTTTTAATTACCGTCATGATGAAGATCGTATTCAGGTTCTTTCTGACAATGCCCAAAAATATAATTTACCACTATTTTACGTAAATCAAGTTGGTGCACAAACAGAAATTATTTTCGATGGAGGTTCGCTCGTATTTGATGAAATAGGAGAGGTAAAAGCAGAAATGAAATATTTTGAAGAAGATCTTCAAGTATTTGATTTAGATGAAGTACAGCATGTAAAAAATAAATATCCCGCGGCCCCAAGAGCAGAAGATATTGAGCAAATTCATGATGCACTAGTTTTAGGAATAAGAGATTATTTTAAAAAATCTGGCTTTACAAAAGCAACTTTAGGGTTGTCTGGTGGTATTGATTCTGCAATTGTTTGTGCATTAGCTTGCAAAGCGCTAGGTGCCGAAAACGTTATGGCTGTTTTGATGCCTTCTAAATATTCTTCAGATCATTCTATAAAAGATGCTTTAGACTTAGTAAAAAACATTGGTTGCAAGCATGAAATTATTGAAATAAAAGAAGCAGCAAATGCATTTGATAGTATGCTAGCTAAACCTTTTACTGGCTTATCCCCAAATTTGACGGAAGAAAATATACAAGCTCGTTGCAGAGGAATTATTTTAATGGCAATGTCTAATAAATTTGGCTACATTTTATTAAACACTTCAAATAAGAGCGAATGCGCAGTTGGGTATGGAACGCTTTATGGAGATATGTGTGGAGCAATTGGTGTAATTGGAGACGTATACAAAACACAGATATTTCAGTTAGCTAGATATATTAATAAAGATGTGGAAATCATTCCTGAAAATACGATTGTAAAACCGCCATCGGCAGAATTAAGGCCAGACCAAAAAGACTCTGATTCTTTACCTGATTATGGAATCTTAGATGAGATATTATTTCACCACATCGAATTACAAAAAGGCTCAAAGGCAATTATTGCAGAGGGTTATGACGAAGCATTGGTCCATCGAGTTTTGAAAATGGTTACTCAAGCAGAGTTTAAGCGCTATCAAACACCACCAATTTTAAGGGTTTCTCCAAAGGCTTTTGGTATGGGAAGAAGAATGCCAATTGTAGGTAAGTATACACCGTAAAAATTTTGACTACCCAATACTGGGTATAACTAATACGTATAATTTGGTATTGTTAAAAGCATGTTGATTAGGTTTTTTTGTATAAAACATTTAAACAAATCAACGATGAAAAATTTAACGAATTTATTTTTAGGCTGCTTAATTTTAATTACAATTGCCGCTTGTAAAAAAATGATGATGGTGGTTCTGGTGGCAATGCTGGTGATGGAGTTATGCAAGCCAAAATTGGGGGAACAAGTTGGACTTCAAGTAAAATATCTACTAGCGCACAGTATGTAGAAATTGGGAAATCATTAACAATGTTAGGAACAGATGCAAGTGGTAAGGCCATCAATATTATAATCAATAATTACGATGGTAGTACTGGTACTTGGCAAATTCCTAACGGAGTTGGAGGAATTGCAGTTACTGCTTCATACATAGAAACTAATATTACTAATCCTACTTCTTCAAAAACCTATGCAGCACCTTATTCTGGAAGCGGTGTAATTGGAGAGGTTAAAATTTCAGAATTTTCAAAAAGTGGGAGTGTAAAAGGTACCTTTAAATTTAAAGCTAGAAATCAAAATGATAACGCTGATTTTAAAGACATTACAGAAGTTTAATTTAAAATGGCGGTGAAAAGCTTTTAAAATATTATGATAAATATAGCAAAGGATGGCTAATTATAATCCTTTGCTATATCTTCTATACTGTTTCTGGAGATAATCGATTACCCAAAAAAGAATGTAAAAGTAATATCCCAATACCTATCATAATAGAGACATCGGCTAAATTAAAAATACCTGTTCTAAACAGGATAAAATCGATATGAAGAAAGTCGGTTACAGATCCAAATTTAATACGATCGTAAATATTTCCAATTCCTCCCCCAATTAAAAAACACATACCTAATTGAAATGTTCTAGGTAAGTTAGTTTGCCTAAATAGATAGTATAAACCGTAAACTAAGACTAAAATGGGCAAAACGTTTAACAAGATAATTCTTGCCAATTCTGGTAAATTGTCGCCAGCACTTAAAAAAGCACCCGTGTTTTCTACTTTAGTTAACGTTAAATGGTTTTTAATTAGTGTAATGTTTTGATGGTAGTCTATTCTTTGCCTTACTACTGTTTTGGATACTTGATCACATCCAACATTTAAGATAACTATTAGTAATAAAAGTATAAATTTTAAAGGTTGTTCTTTTTTAACGCTGTTTATTTCTTTATCCATTTTTTGTAAGGAATAATTAATGCTAATAATATTGCTAATATTGAAAAAGCTTTGGCTAAGACATCACCTGTATTAACGTAAATTGTAAGCGAATCGTTTAAGTTTATATCTTGTTTTAGTGCTGTGGCGGTCCACCATTTAGATTGTTTTATAATATCACCACGTTGATTGATAAAGCCAGAAATTCCTGTGTTTGCCGATCTTACTACCCATCTTCTTGTTTCAATAGCTCTAAGCTTTGCATACATTAGATGTTGGTCTTTACCTGAGGTGTTTCCCCACCAACCATCGTTAGTAATTACGGCAATAAATTGTGCGCCATTTTTAACAGATTCGCCAACCCAATCTCCCCAAATAGATTCGTAGCAAATTACGGGAGCAACACCCACACCATTTTGAGAATAGAATACACCAGGGTTCTCTTGCCAACCCCAACCAGAAGAACTTCCACCTAGTGTTTCGAAAACAGGACCAAGGAAAGATAAAGTTTCAGGAAATGGCATTTTTTCTACACCAGGAACCAATTTAGATTTATGGTAAAACTCTAGTTTTCCAGAGTTTTCTACTTGCATGGCTGCATTAAAATTATCCCAATAATAATTATTCTCTGCGCTAAAATGAGCCGAAACAGTTTGTTTAGTTTGATAATATTTTCTGCTTTCAATTCCGGTTATTAACGAACCGTTTTTGTACTTATTTAAAAAGTTTTGAGCTTGTAAAAATACAGTATTGCTCCTCATCTTATTTTCATCTTCGTACAAAGGCAATGCAGTTTCTGGCCAGATAAAGTATTCAGTATTTACTTGAGCTACAGAATCTGAAAGGCGTGTTAGCGTATTAAATTGTTCATTTACAGTTATCGAAGAAAATTTCTGATAAGGATCTATATTTGGTTGTACGGTAACCACATTTATAGGTATTGATTTTTCTTTGTAATTGCTATAAGTGTAAATAGAATAACTTATCGGTAAAATAAGCCACAAGCACCAAATAAGAGAAAGTTTATATTTTAATTTATGGCTAGACTTAATGCATTGATATGCTTCAAATGCTAAAATGTTGCTTAATAATATCCAAATTGAACCACCATAAACGCCAGTATATTCGTACCACTGAGCCAATTGATGTAGGCCAGCAAAACCATTTCCTAATGTCATCCAAGGAAAAGCTAAATCCCAACTTTGATGCAGGTATTCCATTCCAATATAAAAGGATATTAAGCCGAGATAAGCCATTGAGCGATTTACTTTTGTACTTAATTGATAATATAACCAGAAAGCAAAAGTCATTAGCAATGCGCCTAGTCCAAATGGAATTAAAGAAATAAGAAGTGCAACGATGGGCGAATTATCTGCACTTATTGCATTGTAAACCCAATAAATGGAAGCGGTATTCCAAACTAAAAAAGTTAAGCCTGCAGTTAAGAAAATCCGTTTTCCTTTTTTAGGGTTACTTTGTAATTTAATGTTATTTAACGCAACCAATAAAGGAACTAAGCCAACCAGCAATAAAGGTGCAAACCAAACATGTGGTGGCCATGATAGCCACATTAAAAATGCACTGAGTAGGGCTAAGAGATAATTTTGTTTGTTGTTCATTTTATTATTCTAGTTTTCGTTATTGCGAGTCACGATTTTCTTGTAATGAAGCAATCTTTTAAATTAATTATTTGCATCCTAGCAAGAAGGATTGATTTGGTGTTCCTACTCGCAATGACGCTAAAACTTTATAAACTATCTAAAATATTAGCTTTTTTACTTTCATATTCAGCCTGAGTTATTAGCTGTTTATCGTAAAGACTTTTTAATTTTCTTAACTTTAAAGTAGTTTCATCTTCAATTTCTTCTATCACTTGCTCCTGTATAACTTCTGCATCTTCAATAACTAAGTCAAATACATTTTCAGTTAACGGAATATTTACAGCAGTTGCTGCGGCTCTAGTATCTTCTAAACCTTGCTGTCTTGTTAATTCCTTAAAAGCTTCTAATTGATCATTTGCTGCTTGGTGCAGTTTTCTAGTCTGAACTTTAGGAATAAATTCAGTTACAATATTTTCGCCGTGCTGTGGTACACAGATAAACTTGGAGCCGAAAAATTCTTCTTTAAAAGAAACTTCTTTAATGTTTTTCCAAGAAATATCTTTAAAATTCATGGTTAATCCTAAGTTTCCAGGTTCACAATAAAAAATTCTTTTATTGGTAATTGCAATGCTATCTGGTAATAGATTTACAGCAGGTTTTTTTTGTACAGCTAAATACATTATTTCTTCACCTGTTGTTAACAGATCATTCAATTTTCCAATTACTTTTTCAACAGCTTTTGGATCTTGCTCGTCACTTAAAAATCTATCTATATTAATCATGATCTTCTTTATTATACTTGTCTTTATTTTTTAAACCTTTTTCCTTTTGTGCTGTAACTCCAGCTACACAAATTACGAATTCTCCTTTTAATATATTGTTTTCGAAATGTGATTTTATTTCTAACAAAGTTCCTCTAACTGTTTCTTCGTACATTTTGGTTAATTCTCTGCTTACAGAAGCTTCTCTATCTTCGCCTAAATATTCTGCAAATTCTGCTAATGTTTTTAATAATCGATGCGGACTTTCGTAAAAAATCATAGTTCTTTCTTCCTTGGCTAATAATTTTAAACGCGTTTGTCTACCTTTCTTAACAGGAAGAAATCCTTCAAAAACAAATTGATCGCTCGGTAAACCAGAATTAACTAAAGCGGGAACAAAAGCCGTAGCACCAGGTAAGCAATTTACTTCTATTTCATTTTTTAACGCCTCTCTTACCAAGAAAAAACCAGGATCTGAAATAGCTGGAGTACCTGCATCAGAAATTAAGGCTACATTTTTACCTTCCTTTAAAAATTTAATAATCTCTGAAGTAGCTTTATGCTCATTGTGTTGATGATGAGAATATGCTTTTTTATCAATGCCAAAATGTTTAAGCATTGGTGCGCTGGTGCGTGTATCCTCAGCTAAAATTACATCTACTTCTTTTAAAATACGGATTGCTCTAAAGGTCATGTCCTCTAAATTGCCAATTGGTGTTGGTACGAGATATAGTTTACCTTGCATAATTTATATTTTTTGTCATTACCCAGAGAAACAAAGAAGCAATCTTTTTCTAGAGAGATTGCCACACTGCGCTCGCAATGACGACTTAATTATTATCTTTGTGAAAATTTAAAATAATGTTGCAAGTTAACTATATCCGCGAAAATAGAGAGAAAGTTTTAGAGCGCCTAAATGTGCGTAATTTTAAACAACCAGAATTGGTAGACCAAATCATCTCCATAGATGAAGAACGTCGCCAAACTCAAACTTCGCTAGATAGTATTTCTGCTGAGGCAAACGCTGCTGCTAAACAAATTGGCGATTTAATGCGTACAGGCAAAAAGGAGGAGGCTGAAACTATAAAATTAAATACTGCCGCTCATAAAGAAAAGATTAAAAATCTTTCTGAGAAGCTAACTGAATTAGAAACTAATCAGTTTAATCTATTAGTTCAGTTGCCAAATTTACCTCACGATTTAGTTAAACCTGGTACAACACCAGAAGAGAACGAGATTGTTTTGGTTCATGGAGAACCAGCAAAATTGCCAGCTGATGCAAAACCGCATTGGGAATTAACGGCTAAATATGATATTATTGATTTTGAGCTTGGCGTTAAAATTACTGGAGCAGGGTTTCCTGTTTATAAAGGAAAAGGAGCTCGTTTGCAACGTGCGTTGATTAATTTTTTCTTAGATGAGGCAATTGAAGCTGGTTATAAAGAAGTTCAGGTTCCACATCTAGTAAATGCTGCATCGGGTTTTGGTACTGGTCAATTGCCAGATAAAGAGGGACAAATGTATCATTCTACTGTTGATGATTTGTATTTAATTCCAACAGCAGAAGTTCCAGTAACTAATTTGTATCGAGACGTAATTTTAAAAGAAGAAGATTTGCCGATTAAAAACACAGCTTATACGCCATGTTTTCGTAGAGAAGCTGGTTCATATGGCTCACATGTGCGTGGCTTAAATCGTCTACATCAATTTGATAAAGTGGAGTTGGTTCAGGTAACTCATCCAGATAAATCATACCAAACTTTAGAAGAAATGAGTACTTATGTACAAAGTCTTTTGCAAAAACTAGGTTTACATTACCGCGTTTTACGTTTGTGTGGTGGCGATATGGGTTTTGGTTCTGCCATGACTTATGATATGGAAACATGGAGCGCATCTCAAGAGCGTTGGTTAGAGGTATCTTCAGTTTCGAATGTAGAAACCTTCCAAAGTAACCGTTCAAAAATCCGTTTTAAAGGTAAGGAAGGTAAAACTCAATTGGCGCATACGCTAAACGGAAGTGCTTTAGCTTTGCCTCGTATTGTAGCTTCTATTTTAGAAAATTATCAAACCGAAAATGGAATTGTAATTCCTGAAGTACTGAGAAAATATACTGGATTTGATATGATAGATTAAAAGACAAATCGCAGTTACGAAATATTTTAAAATAAAAAAAAAGCCTCGATATTTTTTATCGAGGCTTTTTTGTTCTTATAGGAAGATATGTTGTGATATTATAAAATCAAGATTAATAATAAAATAATGATAATGATTGCACCAACAGATAAATAAACTCCTTTTTCTAATACGCGAGCTTGTTGTTTCATTTCTCTTAATTCGCTACGCAGCGCCTTTTTTTCTACTCTCGTTAAATTAGATTTATCCATTTTTCGGATTTCTTCAACTCTGTTAACAAGTCTTTCAAATTGAGCTCTTTGCTCAGCGGTCATTTCAGTTTTTGTTTCATTTTTGGTTGCTGCAGAAACAGTAGTGCTACTAATTCCTAATGTAAACACTAGAATTAAAGAGTAAATTAATTTTTTCATGATTTTATGTTTATGGTTAATTGTTTTAATATAAACAAAAAACCTACCAAATTGATTTGATAGGTTTCATTTATTTTTAAAATCTGTATTCTAATCACTCAGTGAAAGATTTTTTTTTCAAAACAAAGTTTGTTTGTTTCTTATTTGTCTATTCTTTTAATCACTTATTTAATTTCGAATACTGTATTTACTACATAATTTAATTTAATTTTCTTAAAATCTAACTCTGGTGCTCCAGCTCCAGCCATGTCAGCCATCTCTGATTTCATCATCATTGCATTTGCTCTATACATTGGCTGTGGATAAGCTTCGTTATTTATTTCCTGAATATCGATTACTCCACCAAGTCGTTCACCTAAAGCCTCAACCATATATTGTGCTTTAGCTTTAGCAGCTTGTAAAGCTTTAATTTTAAGTTCTTTTTTTAAGGCTTCAATTCCAGAAAAGTCATAACTATCAATGTTAGTATAAGAAACTCCTTTAGCATCTACAGAACCAATAATTTCATTCCATTTATTTAAATCGGTTACTTTTAAGCGGTATTGTTTGCTCGCTAAAAAATCTGGATTTTTCTTTTTCTCTGTTGCGTAATTATAGCTAGAGATATTGTTAACCATTAGGTTTTCTTTATCAATACCTGCTTTTAAAACAGCATTGTACAATTGCTTTTCTAAGTCGGTAATATCAACTCTCTTTTTACTGTTATTGTCTTTAAAATATTCTTTTAAAGAAATACTTAGGTAGATGATGTCTGGTGTAACTTCTTGCTCTGCAGAACCACTCACATTAATCTTCTTTCTTAAATCTACTTGTTGCGCCATGGCACTCATACTAAATAAGGCAACAAAGGCTAGGGCTATTAATTTTTTCATGTTATTTCTGTTTTATTTGTGTGTATACTTATCAGATGTAATTTCAGGAGCAATTCCACAGCCAAGATTTATATTTTATTTTAATTTCAACTTAATTGTCAGATATTCAGTTGAATAGTTTTTGAAAAATTAATTGTTTTTTATCCAATCTTCTTTTTTTACCTCGTACACAAAATTTGTTTTAATGGGTTCTCCATAATAGGCAACATCTAATACTCCAGTTTTTTTTGCACCTATTTTTTCTATAGATTTTTGTGAACGAAAGTTTGTTGAACCAATATGTAAGATTATTTTATCAACAAATTGGAAGGCATAATCGAACATTAATTTTTTTAAAGCCCGATTGTAATTTTTACCCCAGTACTCACGACCTATAAAAGTATAGCCAACAGTAATGGAGTTATTTTCTTCGTCAAAATCATAATATCTTGAATTTCCGATAACTGTGCCAGTTGCAATTTCGTGTACTATAACTGCGCCATTAGATTCAATAGCACCTTTAAAGAAATTTCTAAAGACTTCTAATTGATAGCGATTTTGGTTTGGGTGTTGTTCCCAAAGTAAGGGGTCTGAGGCTACAGCGTAAAGTTCATCAAAATCATCTTCTTTTAGTGGAGAGATTTTAATTAGTTCACTTGTTATTGTAGGTTGTAACTCGAAATTCATCTTTATGATTTGCTTAACTTTTTTATAGATTTAATAGCTAATTTTTTAAACTCCACTTCTGCACCTTCTGCTTGTATTGCAATTTGACCTTTATCGGCTGTGCAATTTGTTCCTTCGTTTACTACTACTCCGTTAACCCAAACTTTCACTGAATTTTTATAACACTCTATTACCATTGTATTCCATTCACCTAAAGGCTTTTCACTATCATCTGTTAGGTTTTTAATTCTTCTAGCTTTGTTGCCGTTAACTCCCCAATTTTCTTTTGGACCACGACGAACTTCCATATCTGGAACAGTAATATCTTCTTCAATGCACCAAAAATCACCAGCATCTTTGTGTTGCATTTGAACCTCTAATGATTTTGGGAACATGTCGTATAATGCTCTAGGTGTGCTTGAATGAACTAATACACCGCAATTGCCAGGTGCCCCGACAAAACGATATTCTACCTCTAAGCGATAATCCTGATAAACAGCGTCAGTTATTAAATGACCTCTTGGTTCTCCTAAGCTTACTAGCATACCTTCACGTACAATAAAGGCATCAGGTGTTTTTGAATCTTTATCTTTTGCAGGCACGTCTGCATGCCAACCTGTTAAGGTTTTACCATCAAATAAGCTCTTTAATTGTGCATTTGCTGTAGTCGAAAAGGATGTAAAGATTGCTATAAAGCATATCATTTGTTTAATTTTTTTCATTAGTTTTTTTTTAGGTCTATTTCAAAGATAACTAACTAAAACAAAAAAAGCCATCCCGATTAATCGGCATGGCTTAGTATTTATATTTTTTTGAATTTTAATCTTCAACACTTTCGTTGTTGATACCTACTTCATCTTTAATTTCTTCTTTAAAATAAGTTTTTTGGAAGATTAATATCATTACAACACCTACAGAAATTGCGGTATCGGCTAAATTAAATACCGGACGGAAGAACTCAAATTGTTCACCTCCCCAAATGGGAAACCAGGTGGGGTATATACCTTTTAAAATTGGAAAATAAAGCATGTCTACAACACGCCCATGAAAAAGGGTTTCATATTTAAATATCACCCCATAAAAAACAGAGTCGATTATGTTTCCTAATGCTCCAGAAAAAACTAATGCTACATTTAAAATTAAACCACGATGGTATTTATTTTTAATCATGTAATGTAAGGCATATCCAATACCTGCAACAGCAAAAATTCTAAAAAGAGAAAGCGATAGTTTTCCAAATTCGCCGCCAAACTCTAATCCAAATGCCATCCCGTTATTTTCGGTAAAATGGATAATGAACCAATCGCCAAAAATTTTAAATTCTTGACCAAGGTACATATTCGTTTTAATCCAAATTTTAAGTACTTGATCAGCTAGTAAAACTAAAAAAATAAGCAGTAAGGGTTTTGTATATCCTTTCATTAACCTTGTTTCAATTTTGCTTCCATACTTAAAGTTGCATGTGGAACCGCCATTAATCGCTCTTTTTGGATTAATTTTCCAGTTTCTCTACAAATACCATAAGTTTTATTCTCAATACGAACCAATGCAGCTTCTAAATTTTCGATAAATTTTTTCTGACGGGCAGCTAACTGATTAATTTGCTCTTTTTCTAAAGTTGCCGAACCATCTTCTAATGTTTTATAAGCGCCAGAAGTGTCTTCTGTTCCATGAGAATTTGGACTGCTTAATGACGAAGTTAAAGCAAGAAATTCTTCTCTAGAACTTTTTAGTTTTCCTTGGATCAGCTCTTTAAACTCTTGTAATTCGCTATCTGAATAACGGGTTTTGTTAGTTTTTTCCATAATCTAATTATTGTTTAGCAATTAAAATTTGTAATTCTACATCTTCAATCACGATTTGTTTTCCATTAAATAAATCTTCTTCGAACTTAATATCATCCGCTAAAATTTCGGCACAAATGTAGGCTTTGTTTTCCATAACTGCAGGAGTTATTAAGTTATCTTGCTGTAAACAAACTGTAATGCGATCAGTTACCTCAAAATTTAACTCTTTTCTTAAGTTCTGAATACGATTAATTAATTCTCTTGATAATCCTTCTTGCTTTAACGCAGTGGTAATGGTAACATCAAGTGCAACTGTTAAATTGCCCATATTGGTTACTTGCCACCCCGGTATATCTTCTGCAATAATTTCTACATCACTCAAAAGTATGATGTATGGTGTATTAGGTATTGCGAACAAGCCATCTTTTTCAAATTGGGCAAGTTCTTCTTGGCTAATATTAGTTATTACTTCAGAAACCATCTTCATATCCTTACCAACTTTTGTGCCTAAAGCTTTAAAGTTAGGTTTGATTTTCTTTTTGATGAAACCAGCAGTATCTTTTATAAAGTCAATTTCCTTGATATTTGTTTCAGAAAGAATTAAATCTTTTACCAATTCTACCTTAATTTGGAAATTATCATCCAAAACTGGTATTAAAACTTTTGCCAAAGGCTGACGAACATTGATACCCATTTTCTTTCTCAACGATAAAACCATTGAGGAGATATTTTGAGCTAATTCCATACGCTCGTTCAAATCGAAATCTATTAAACTCGTATCAACTTCGTTCCAAATTGTTAAATGCACAGATTTTGCAGTATGTACTGTCGGATTTGCTTCTGTTAATCTGATGTAAAGCCAGTCTGCAAAGAAAGGTGCAACAGGGCTCATTAGTTGCGAAACGCTCATTAAACAAGTAAATAATGTTTCGTAAGCTGCTTTCTTATCTTCAGTCATTTCGCCTTTCCAAAAACGGCGACGAGACAAACGAATGTACCAATTACTTAAATGCTCATCAACAAAAGTTTGTATCGCTCTAGCTGCTTTTGTAGGCTCGTAAGCTTCATAACTTTCATCAACTTCTTTAATTAAAGTCTGCAATAAAGATAAAATCCAACGGTCTAATTCACTTCGTTGAGCAATTGGTGTTTGATTTTCTAAATCGATTTCAAACTTGTCGATGTTTGCATATAATGCGAAGAACGAGTAAGTGTTATAAAGCGTTCCGAAGAATTTACGGCGAACTTCATCTAATCCTTCTAAACTGAATTTTAAATTATCCCATGGTGATGCGTTACTAATCATATACCAACGCGTAGCATCGGCACTGTAGGTGTCAATGGTAGTAAATGGATCAACGGCATTGCCTAAACGTTTAGACATTTTGTTGCCATTTTTGTCTAATACTAATCCGTTAGAAACTACATTTTTATAAGCAACACCTAAATTATTTACGTGTTTGTTAATCGCTTTTATTTCATCGCTACTCTCGCTTAACATAACTGCGATAGCATGTAAAGTAAAGAACCAGCCACGAGTTTGGTCTACACCTTCGGCTATAAAATCTGCCGGATAAGCATTCTCAAATTCTTCTTTGTTCTCAAAAGGAAAGTGCCATTGTGCGTAAGGCATTGCACCGCTATCAAACCAAACATCAATAAGATCTAATTCGCGGGTCATTTTTTCGCCATTAGCTGATGTTAAAATTACATCATCAACATAAGGGCGGTGCATATCTTTTAACTCAAAACCAGCAGGCATAAATCCAGCTTCGATAGATTTTTGAATTTCTGCATTCAGCTCAGCGATAGAACCGATGCATTTTTCTTCTAAACCATCAGCTGTGCGCCAAATTGGTAGTGGCGTACCCCAATAACGAGAACGAGATAAATTCCAGTCCACCAAATTTTCTAACCAGTTACCAAAGCGACCAGTTCCAGTAGCTTCAGGTTTCCAGTTAATGGTTTTATTCAATTCCACCATTTTTTCCTTTACTGCTGTAGTTTTGATAAACCAACTATCCAACGGATAATATAAAACTGGTTTATCTGTACGCCAGCAATGCGGATAAGTGTGAACGTATTTTTCTACCTTAAAGGCTTTATTTTCTTCTTTTAATTGGATTGCCAACTCTACATCCACAGATTTTTCTGGAGCCTCGCCATCCGAATAATATTCGTTTTTAACGTATTTACCACCGTAATTACCACCTAAAGCCGCGATGAATTTTCCTTGCAAATCTACCAAAGGAACAGCGTTGCCTTTATCATCTAAAACCAACATTGGCGGTACTTCTGGTGTTGCCAATTTCGCAACACGAGCATCATCAGCGCCAAAAGTAGGAGCAGTGTGCACTATTCCTGTTCCATCTTCTGTGGTTACAAAATCTCCAGCAATTACCCTAAAAGCATTTTCTGGGTTTTGGTATGGCAATGCATAAGGCAATAATTGTTCATATCTGATACCTACTAATGCTTCGCCTTTATACTCGGCTAAGATTTGGTAAGGGATTTTTTTGTCTTCAGCTTTGTAGTTAGAAAAATCTTCTTCAGTTTCTGCTAAAAAATATTTTCCAGCAAACTGTTTAGCAACTAATGCTTTTGCTAATATTACGTTGCTTGGTTCAAAAGTATACTGATTGAAAGTTTTAACTAAAACGTAATCGATTTTTGGTCCAACGGTTAATGCAGTATTACTTGGTAAAGTCCAAGGAGTTGTTGTCCAAGCTAAGAAATGAATTGTTCCGAATGCTTTTAATGAAGCAGGTAAAGTTTCATTCAATGCTTTGAATTGTGCAACAATAGTTGTGTCAGTCACATCGCGGTAAGTTCCAGGTTGGTTCAACTCATGAGAGCTTAATCCGGTTCCTGCAGCAGGCGAATAGGGTTGTACCGTATATCCTTTGTATAATAATCCTTTTTCGTAGAACGATTTTAAAATCCACCAAAGGGTTTCGATATATTCATTGTGGTAAGTAACATAAGGCGTTTGTAAATCAACCCAATAACCCATTTTTTCTGTAAGGTCATTCCATACATCTGTATAACGCATTACCTCTTCTTTACAAGCAGAATTGTATGCTTCCACAGAGATTTTCTTACCGATATCGTCTTTAGTGATGCCTAATTTTTTCTCAACAGCAAGTTCAATAGGTAAACCATGTGTATCCCATCCGCCTTTGCGTTTAACTTGGTAACCTTTTAAGGTTTTATAGCGACAGAAAATATCTTTAATAGCGCGTGCCATTACGTGGTGAATACCTGGCATGCCATTTGCCGAAGGTGGCCCTTCGTAAAAAGTAAATGGTTTAGCTTTAGAACGAGTAGAAATGCTTTTTTCAAATATCATTTCTTCTTTCCAAAATTCAAGTATTTCTTCGCCTATTTTTGCTAGCTCTAAAGTTTTAAATTCCCTATACATCAATCAAGTATCCTAAAAAATTAAGGATGCAAAGTTATGGTTTTAGAATGAATTATGGTAGTTTTATAGGGAATTTGTTTTATGGAAAAACGACTTAAAATTGGACTTTATTTTATGGCTTCAGCAGTTCTGCTAATGCCTTTGGCAATTCTTTTTAAGAATGATAGTCAGAATTATGCATTAATTGTGCTTGTTTTTACCATGCTATTAGAACTTATTGGATTAATCTTTGTTATACTCAGTATATTAAAAAAGAGAAAACCTAACGTTCAAAATCATGATTAAAGTATTAAAATTACAAAAAGCAGTTTATTTAATTGTATTGGGTATTTTAGCGGTAGTAGTTGCACAAATAATGAGTGCTAAAGAAATTACAGGAGATCAATTTGTTTTGGGGCTGGCTGGTGTATTTTTTATTATTGGTTCACTTATGTTTCTATATCCTATCTTATTTGCTAAAAAAGTGGATAACGGCGGTAAGAAAGTAGAGTTGCAACCAATAGCTAAAGAACCTGTGATAGAAGAAGAGGGCACTAATAGCTAATTTTGTTTAGCTGCCAGTTTTCTTTAGTCATTTCAAATTTAGTTTCGTTTGTGCCGTATTTTCCTATGACTAACCAACCGTTAAAGGTATAAAATTTTTCTGCTCTGGTTTGCGGAGATGTTCCTAGCCAAACGGGTTTTGATGTCTGCTGGAAGTACCAATCCAACATCATATTGTGCAGTTTTTTTCCAATTCCTTGTTTTTCGAAGTCGGGATGTATAAATAATGCCCAGATATTATTTTGTAGTAAATCTACAATTGAAAAGCTTACCACTTTATTATTTATTTCGCAAACCCATCCCTTGCCACGGTTAAACAAATAGTCTTCTACATCTTTATCGGGAACTAAGTTTGGATCAGACAAAGTATTTTCTTTTACTGAATTGCGAACAATCTGAATTTGGGCAATATCATTAATTTGAGCTGCTCTAAAAATCATGGGACTTATAATTTAAAAGCGAAATATAAGGATTGCCATCTAAACCTAATAATTTTGTAAAAGCAGGCTCGGTTTTATAACCTTCCTTTTTTAAGGCTAGAACTTTTTGTCTAAAACTCTCTCCTTTTTCTCTGAGGATTTGATATTCGATTAATAAGTGTCGATATGCATTTTGCGCTATTGTCGGGATATTTTGACCAAATATTTCTATTTGAAAATCATCAATCCAAAAATTACGTGCCAACAACAACATTTACAACAATAAGAACACCGATGATGACAACAAAAACAACAAGACCATTACAGTGATGAGACTACGACAACCA
>JAIELS010000061.1 GCA_019752795.1 Sphingobacteriaceae bacterium | reverse complement strand
ACTAAATTTGGAGCTGGTTTTTTAATATCTTTTAATTCAATATCAAATACCACTGGAGAATATGGTGCAATTGGACCGCTACCTTGTGGTCCCCAACCTAATTTAGATGGGAATATAAGTGTCATTTTACCGCCTTTACCTATTAATTGTATCCCCTCTGCAAATCCTTTTACTATTCCATCTCCAACAACAAGTGGACGTGGGCCAAATGTAGCTTGTGGATTAGGTCTCAATGTTTTTTTGAATACAGATTCTATACTTGTATCAAATACATTATCATTACCATCAGATTTTTTAGAAGTAAATTTACCTGTATAATCAACCATAACTGTATCGCCTAAAGCAGGCTTGGCACCAGTTCCTGGCTCAGTTATTACATAATTTAACCCACTTGGTGTAGTTTTTACTTTAAGGTTATTATCTGATATATATTTTTTAATTTTTGCATCTTCGCTAATTTTTCTTTTGTCCATTGTAGCTTTATAATCTGCTTGGAAGAAATCATTAGCTCTTTTTTGGAAAGTAGAATCTGCTTCTTTATCCTTTTTAGTTAAAACTTTATGAATTTTAACCGTATAGGTCATATACTTATCATCTTTAAGCTGTTCTGGTCTTGGTTGACCAGTATGTTTAATGTTTGTATCAATATTAATTTTAAACTGCACACTATCACCTTCACCAAACAAGAATAAAACGTCATTCATGTCACCAGCATATACTTTTTTACCAACTGGAAATATCTGAGGATTATTAGCATCGTAAGTACTATAAACTATTGAGTCTTTGTCGTTAGTTTGAATAAAATCAACTTTAACAAAATCACCCTCTTTAATTTTTTCTTTACCTTCAGATTTGTAAATTGTATACAATAAACCACCTGGACCTTTTTTCTCGTTTTTACAAGCCGCTAAACTTATTGAAGCTGCTAAAAGAATTACTAAACTTTTTTTCATTGTTATCTCTATTTATTTTTTAATTTATTTTAAAGAGTTAAATTAACTCAAGATTTTACTGTAATAATTGTTTTTTATATTCTGGCAATATCGATTTAAACTCCAAAATAGTATCTATTAAATTTTTACTTGATGCTCCACCAGCTGCATTTCTATGCCCACCGCCATTAAAATATTTTTTACAGATTTCATTTGCCGGAAAATCACCTGTAGAGCGTAAAGATAGCTTAACATTATCTGGTCTTTCTATAATAAATGCAGCTAATTTAATTCCGTTTATAGATAACGCATAGTTTACAATTCCTTCTGTATCTCCAGTTGCGATTTCATAATTTTTAAGTTCATCTGCAGTAACAGTTATAATAGCTGTATTAAACTCTCTTAGAATTTCTAATTTATTGGATAAACAATGTCCTAAGAATCGTAAGCGATTTTCTGAAGCATTATCATATACCAATTGGTGAATACGCCAATGTTCTGCACCGGCATCAATTAAATCTGCTCCGATACGATAAACTGTTGAATTTGCCGATGGAAAACGGAAAGATCCAGAATCTGTCATTATTCCGGTATACAAACAGCTTGCAACGTCTTTATTGATTAGTTCTGGTTCTTTAAGCTCGTTTACTATAAAATCATAAACCAATTGTGCAGCCGCACAAGCATTGATATTCCAATGACGATAATCATCAAAATCTTCTGGATCTAAATGATGATCTATCATTAATTTCAATCCATCAGCATTGCGAATATGTTCTCCTAACTCATTAATTCTATTTAATGTATTAAAATCGCAACAAAAGATAAGGTTAGCGTCTTTTACTAGTTGAATAGCTTCCTCTTGGGCTTCAGTATATATAATTACATTGGAATTATTAGGCATCCAATGTAAAAAATCAGGATAATCTGTAGGTGTAATTACAGCAACATGATGCCCTTTTTGAATTAAGAAAGCGTATAGTCCCAAAGATGAACCCATCGCATCACCATCTGGTTTATGATGCGTTGTGATTACAATACGCTGGGGTGTAGCCAGTAAGGTTTTTAATTCTGAAATTGATATCATATTATTTTTGCGACTGCAAAGCTAATAATTTTAGATTTAATTGACACGTTTTATTCATCAAGCTTTAATATTAAATAAAGAAACTGTATTTTTGCAAAAAATTCAAATTAAATAGAGATGAGTACAAATAGAACATTTACAATGATTAAGCCTGATGCAGTAGCAAATGGACACATTGGCGCAATCATTAATGATATTACAAATGCTGGTTTTAAAATCATTGCATTAAAATACACAAAATTAACTGAAGAAACTGCAGGCGAATTTTATGCAGTTCATAAAGCACGTCCATTTTATGGAGAATTAGTAAGCTTTATGTCTTCAGGACCAATTGTAGCTGCTATTTTAGAAAAAGATAATGCAATTGAAGATTTCAGAAATTTAATCGGCGCAACGAACCCAGCTGAAGCTGCAGAAGGAACAATCCGTCAGAAATATGCAAAATCTATTGATGCAAATGCTGTTCACGGTTCTGACTCTGATGAGAATGCTGCTATAGAAGGCGATTTCTTCTTTACAGCTGCAGAGCGTTTCTAAACGAAAAATAAAATAAGGAAAGAACGTCATCTTAAAACAAGGTGACGTTCTTTTTTTATGAGCATATTTATTTTGTATATTTCGACCTTAAATTTAAATAATGAAAAAACTACTTACCGTTATCTTAATTTCTTTAGCAAGTTATACTGTTAATGCACAAACAGCAATTAACAAAGGAAAAACACCTATCAAAAAGCCCCTAACATCAACCGCAAAAACTGCTATAAAAGCTCCTATAGCTAATTTGCCCAAAACACCTATATTTAAAAACAATTTAGACTCAGCTTGTTATGCATTAGGTTTAAATGTTGCAAGTAGTTTTAAATCTGGAGGTTTAACAACAATAAATTATGAAGCATTTAATAAGGGACTAAAAGATGCGATGCAAAGTAACGATCCATCGCTTACACAAGAACAAGCGCAAGCTGTTATTAATAAATTATTTGAAAGTTTTAGCAAAGTAAGAGCAGAGAATAGCAAAAAACAATATTTGCCAACAATTGCAGCTGGAGATGAATTTTTAGCAAAAAATAAAGTTAAAACAGGAGTTAAAACTACGGCAAGCGGCTTACAATATGAAGTGATTACGGAAGGTACTGGCGCAATGCCTAAAGCTACCGATGTAGTAACTGTAAATTATAGAGGTACTTTATTAAATGGAGAAGAATTTGACAGTTCTTATAAACGCAATGAACCTACTACTTTTGGTTTAAACCGAGTAATTTCTGGTTGGACAGAAGGCCTTCAATTAATGAAAGAAGGTGCAAAATATCGTTTTTTTATTCCTTATGATTTAGCTTACGGTGATAGAGAAATGGGAATGATTACCCCTTTCAGCACTTTAATTTTTGAAATAGAATTGATAAAGATTGGCGGAGAATAATTAAAATTAAAAACTATTAGCAGTTTAAAAATGTTTAATGTAAAACTTAAACAAAATTGCTATGAAAAGACATATTCCATTGGCATTAGTTGCCTTATTAGCCACCACTTTAACCAGTTGCGAACTGGTTGAGGGAATATTTAAAGCCGGCATGTGGTTTGGAGTGATAATAGTAGTTATTATACTCGCACTTGTTATCTGGTTAATATCTAAAGTATTTGGAGGAAAAAATTAAATAAAAAGCCCTTTCTTAATGATTGGGCTTTTTATGTTATAGGAATACCAAATCAGTAATTACTTTAGATCCAGCTCGTTCATTTAATTTATCAATAATACCTGTCCTTACCATAAGTAATTCATTTTTGATTACAGACGATTCAATTCTTACAAACAATTTGCCTTGACTTACATAAATTTGAGTAGTACGATTTGCAACCGCTGTACCCATTAATTCTGGCCAAAAGGCAACTACCCCTGTTTCATCAAATTTGCCACGTAAACGATAGATATTGAGCATTTTTGTAATGGCATCCTTAAGCGTAATATCATTTGGTTTACGCATGCTTAATTACTCCATTATCTACTTCGAACAATGTAACTTCAATATTTATCTCATTAAACACAGAAAGTACTCTTTCCTTTCCTGTATCGGTAATAAATATTTGTCCAAAATCTTGATGTGAAACCATTTCCATTAATTTACGAACTCTTAAGTCGTCTAATTTATCAAAAATATCATCTAATAAAAGTAAAGGCTTAAATTCTTTAAATTTTTGCAAGTAAGTATATTGCGCTAATTTTAATGCTATTAAAAACGATTTCTGCTGACCTTGCGAACCGAATTTTTTCAATGGCATATCCCCAATTGCAAATTGAAGTTCATCTTTATGTATTCCGGTTGTTGTCCGCTCTAATACCCTATCCTTATCAATAGATTGCTTTAATAACTCTTCAAAATTATGCTCATTTAATTGAGATTGATAATTTAGAGAAACATATTCTGCATTATCTGTAATGTAACTGTAGTGCTTGTTAAACAGCGGAATAAAATCTAACAAGAATTGTTTACGTTTTTCAAAAATTTTATTTCCAGAAAAAATTAATTGTTCATCTAAAATCTCTAATAAAGCTACATCTAATTTACGAGTTACAGCAACCTGTTTTAATAAAGCATTGCGATTAAGCAGATGTTTATTGTAAGTAATTAATTCATCTAAATAAATTGAATCTGTTTGAGAAATCACATTATCGATAAATTTTCGGCGCTCCTCACTCCCATCCATAATTAAATTTACGTCGTAAGGGGAAATCATTACTAGTGGAAAAAGACCAATATGGTTGGCAAGCTTATCGTATTCTTTTTTATTTCTTTTAAATTGCTTTTTCTGGTTACGCTTTAATCCACAAGTTATTTTTTCAGATTTCCCTTTCCTTTCGAAATCGCCTTGTATTAAAAAAATATCTTCATTTGTTTTAATTTGCTGACTATCTATTGGATTAAAGTAACTTTTACAAAGACATAAATAATGAATTGCGTCAAGTAAATTTGTTTTTCCTGCACCATTATTGCCAACAAAAACATTTACTGTTTTAGCAAAATTTAGCTCTGCAGAAGCATAATTTTTAAAATTAAGAAGGGTAATATTTTTTAGCCACATAGTTATTTAGCCCAAAGTTACTTTTTTTAAAATGTCTAAATAACTAAAGTTTAATTAAATAGTTGAAAAAGGGGTTGATACTTTGATTGAAAAGCTTATTTTTGCAATCTTAATTTTAATATAGAAATGTCTACGAAAGATAAAACAGTAACGCAAACCGTTAATAAAGGTGGTTTTTTAGAAGAGAATGGTAAAAGTTTCTTATTTATAGGAGTAGCTATTCTTGCATTAGCAGCAATTGCTATCTATTATTTTTACTCATATGTACCTAACAGAAGTGAAAAAGCTGCTAGCGAAATGTATAAAGCAGAACAATATGTAGGTATTGACTCTTTAGCAAACAAAGCAATTAATGGCGAAGGCGGTTACCCAGGATTAGAGAAAATTGCTGATGAATATGACAATACTAAATCTGCAAATTTAGCGAACCTTTATTTAGGTGGAATTTATTTACGTAAAGGCGAATACAAAAAAGCTACTGAAGCATTAGGAAAATATACCGCTACAGGTAGTCCTGTTGCAGATCCGTTAGCTTTAGGTTTACTTGGCGATGCTTATAGCGAGTTAAAAGACTATAAACAAGCTGCAACTTACTATCAAAAAGCTGCAGATAAAGCAAGTAATAAATTTACTTCTCCGATGTTCCTTAAAAAATTAGGTTTAGTACAAGAAAACTTAAAAGATTTTAAATCAGCTACAGAAGCTTATACAAAAATTAAAACTCAGTTTCCTGAAAGCCAAGAAGCTGCAATGATTGATGAGTATATTGCAAGAGCTGAAGCTCAAATTAAATAACATTTCCGCATTGCGGACTAAAAGACTCTGTTTACGCAGGGTCTTTTTTTTGTTTTATGACAACATTAAAACCTTACCATTACTAAATTTTTAAACAATAAACTATCTTTGTAGCATGGCATCACATCTTAAAAATTTATCAGATTTTTCTCACACTACCATTCCAAACGGATCAGCGTATAAAGTTGCAATTATTGTTGCAGAATGGAATGCAAAAATTACTGATGCACTTTATCAAGGTGCCTATCATACTTTAATTAAACATGGTGTAAAAGAAAATCAAATCATTTCAATGCCAGTTCCTGGAACTTTTGAATTGTCTGGAGCAGCAGCTATTATGCTAAATAAACATGCAGATCTTGATGCGGTTATTTGTTTAGGATGTGTAATTCAAGGTGATACTAAACATTTCGATTTTATTTGTGATGCTGTTGCAAATGGCATAACCAATGTGAGTATAAAATATAGTAAGCCCGTTATTTTTGGAGTTTTAACTACAAATGACGAGCAGCAAGCAATTGATAGAGCCGGAGGAAAGCATGGCAACAAAGGTGATGAAGCCGCAATTACCGCTTTAAAAATGGCGCATTTTTCTACCACAATTTAAAAATCAATTGTTATTTAACTCAAAAAAGAAGCATAATGGAATGGATTAACATTACTGATATCAACCAGATTAATGATATTAAACAAGCAAAAGGTTATAGTGTGATTTTTAAACATAGCACACGTTGTTCTGTAAGTTTAATGGCTAAGAGAGGTTTCGAAGCAGATTGGGACGCAATTCCGGCAAACACATCGTTATACTTTTTAGATTTAATTAACCATAGAGATATTTCTGCAGCAATTGCTGAAATTTTTCAAGTACACCATGAATCTCCACAAACTTTATTAATTAAAGACGGAGAATGCATTTTAGATTCCTCACATAGTGACATTTCTGCCGAAGAAATTGCAGAAGCAATTGAAGCTTAATTTTTTATTTTGATAATTGGTTAATCTGATTTTCTTTTAAAAACATTACAAGTTGTAAACATACATACCTTACTACAATTCGCTAAGATTACTTAACTTTGCATTATGATTGAACTTCCTGTAGTTTCTGCTGTTACAGATAAGCCTCGCAAACCAGATTGGCTTAGGGTTAAGTTACCTGTTGGTAAAGAATATGCACAAGTACGCAGTTTGGTAGACACGCATAAATTGCATACCATTTGCGAGAGTGGCAATTGCCCAAATATGGGTGAGTGTTGGGGAGCTGGAACCGCAACTTTCATGATTTTGGGTAATATTTGTACTCGATCATGTTCTTTTTGCGCAGTTGCAACGGGTAGACCTTTAGCAGTAGATACAGATGAGCCAAACCGCATTGCCAATTCGGTAAAATTGATGAATGTTAAGCATTGTGTGATTACATCTGTTGATAGAGATGACTTAAAAGATGGCGGTTCAATTATCTGGGCAGAAACATTACAAGCAATTCGCAGAGAAAGTCCAGAAACTACCTTAGAAACATTAATACCAGACTTTAAAGGTCAATGGGATAATTTATACCGTGTTTTAGAAGAGCGACCAGAAGTGATGAGCCACAATGTGGAAACAGTAAGACGTTTAACCAAACAAGTGCGTATACAAGCTAAGTACGATAGAAGTTTAGAAGCTTTAAAAAGAATTTCTGAATTTGGTTTAAGAACTAAAACTGGCATTATGCTAGGTTTAGGAGAAACTGAAGAAGATGTCTTGGAATCTATGGATGATTTAGTAGCAAATGGCGTACATATCTTAACACTTGGACAATACTTACAACCTACTAGAAATCATCATCCTGTGGTAGATTGGATACATCCAGACCAATTTGCAAAATATAAAGAAATTGGATTAGCAAAAGGTTTAAGATATGTAGAAAGTGGACCATTGGTGCGTTCATCATATCATGCAGAGAAACATTTGTTCGACTTTTAAAAAAATATTTAACTAGCAAACAAAAATTTCATTTTTACTGTTATACTTGTATATTCGTAAACATTGGCACCAGCAAAAAAAATATCCTTATCCGAAGAAGAGTTAGTTAATGGTCTTAAAAATCAAGATACTATTGCAATGGAAGCGTTGTACAGTATGTATTCTGGGGCTTTGCTAGGCATTATCTCTCGTGTTGTTGTACAAACGGAGGTTGCCGAAGATGTTTTACAAGAAACTTTCGTTAAAATATGGAATTCTGCGGGCAGCTATGATCCTTCTAAGGGACGTCTATTTACTTGGATGATGAATGTTGCTAGAAATTTGTCAATTGATAAACTACGTTCGAAGGATTATAAAAACGCCAATAAAAACCAAGACATAGAAAATAACGTAGATTTTATTGATGAGCAGAAAAAAGTTACCTTTAATGCTGATACTTTAGGTCTAAAAGATCTAGTAACAAATTTAAAACCAGACTTTAAAAATGTGTTAGATATGGTTTATTTTAAGGGCTATACACATGTTGAAGCTGCTGAAGAGTTAGATATACCGTTAGGAACTGTAAAAACTAGGGTAAGAATGGCTATTTTAGAGTTAAGGAAAAAATTTAATTGAATTGGAAGAGTTAAAAGAATATATTGAGTCGGGCATACTTGAACTTTACGTTTTAGGGCAGTTATCTGCAACAGAATCGAATGAAGTTGAAGCTATGGCAATAGCACATCCTGAGATTAAAGCAGAAATTACTGCTATTGAAATCGCAATGGAAAACTATGCGATGCAAAATACAATTGCTCCATCTCATCAAATTAAAGAAAAAATTCTACATCAAATTTCAAAAAATACTGCACAAGCAACACCTACTGAAACTAAAATCATTCCTTTATACGAAGGGCAAAATGACAATAAAATAAGAACACTTCGCTTTGCATTAATTGCTTGTAGTGTTTTATTGGTTATAAGTTTAGGCTTCTTATTCTCTGCACATAAAGATTTAAATATAGCAAACACTCAAATTGCTACTTTAAGTATAGAAAAAGAACAATTTGCTACAACAGTATCTAAGCTAGAGTTTAACAAAGCAGGCATGGAAAATCAAATTGCCATGTTTGAAACTACCGAGTGGAACACGATTAGATTAGCTGGAGTAGCTAATTCGCCAAAAGCTCAGATGGTGGTTTATTGGAACAAAAAAGATAAAAGCATTTTAATAAATCATACTGCAATGAATTTGCCTAAAACAGATAGTTCTCATGAATATCAGTTATGGGCTTTAGTAGATGGCAAACCTGTTAGCTTAGGTGTTTTTGGCGAAAATGCTAAAGAAGCTGTGCAACAAATGGAAACCATTCAAAAAGCACAAGCATTTGCTGTAACTATTGAACCTATGGGTGGTAGTGCAAATCCAACTATGGAGAAAATGCTAGTAATGGGTGCTATTTCTATCTAAATTCTTTCAGCTAAAATTTTTTTAATTGTTTTTGGTATTTGCTCTGCAACTTGTGATGCAGTAACAGTATAAAATTTCTTTGACAATTCATCTCCAGCTTTGCCATGTAAATAAACCCCTAATTTTGCAGCTTCTGCAGGAGGATAATTTTGTGCTAATAAAGCAACTATTATTCCCGTAAGTACATCGCCCATACCACCACTAGCCATTGCTGAATTACCAGTTGAATTGATAAAAATTTCTCCAGTTGGTAAACAAATAAAAGTGTATTGATTTTTTAAAATCACTATTACCTTTAAAGTTTGAGCTTTTAATCTCGCAGTTTGTACACTCTCCCACCAATTTTTTTGTTTCCCAAATAACCTTTCAAATTCTTTAATGTGGGGTGTTAAAATCGTATTAGGAGCTAATTTTTTTAATAAACTTTTATTTTTACTTAAAATATTTAGCGCATCAGCATCAATAACTAAAGGCTTTTGGATATTAATTATTTTTTCTAACCATAGTTTATTTTCATTCATTATTCCTAAACCTGGTCCAATTGCGAAAGCTGTATAATCCAAAAGATCTTTTGTAAGGCTAATTTTATTTCTTTGTAACACCATCGCTTCCGGCAAAGCTGTATTTAATGCAATTAAACCACTTTCTGGTAAGCAAACTGTTGTTAATCCTGCCCCAGAATGCAAACACGCATTTGCGGCTAACAATGCAGCTCCCATTGTTGTAGTATTTCCAGCTACAATTAAAGCATGTCCGTAAGTTCCTTTGTGACTAAAATTCTTTCTTATTTTAATTAAATTTTGGATATCTTTTTTTGTTGTAAGGTACCAATCACTTTCTCGACTTTGGATAAAATTTTCGTCCAAACCTATATCTACTACTTTAAACTGCTCCATTGCAACAACAGACTCTGGAAAAAAGAAATTAATTTTTGGTCGCTGAAAACTGATTACGAATGATGCTTTTATACCATTATATTTCGTTGCGATTTCTTTTTCACTATTAAAGCCAGTAGGTACATCAATTGAAATTACTTTTGCATCTAAATCGTTTAGAAGTTTTACTAATTTCTCAAAATCTCCTTTTAAAGGTTGATTTAAACCACTACCTAAAATCCCATCAATGATTATTTCAGGAGATATTTCTCCTAATTCCTCAGGTTTAGCAATGAAAGTTATAGGGATCTTAATTTTTTTTAATCTTTTTAATTTTTTTTGATAACAGTCACTTTCCTTATTAGAAAACTGAATAAGATATACATTAATATTTTTGTAATCTGCCCTATTTAAAAGTCTGGCTATTGCCAAACCGTCGCCACCATTATTTCCTTGCCCGCAAAAAATTGAAATTTTTAAGTTTTGATTAGGGTATTTTTTAATAAATAATTTACAAAATGCCTTTGCTGCATTTTCCATTAAATCTATTTCAGTAATATTTAAATTTTTTATGGTAAAAACATCAGCATCTCGCATCTGATTGGCAGTTAATAACTTTTGCATACCTACAAGTTATGTATATCTGTTAATTAAATAGCAATCTGTATGTAAAACAATTTCTGTTCAACAAAATTTGTATTTAAATACACTATTTTTATTGTTAATGAGTTGCAAAGTAGATGTTTTAATTGTGGGTGGCGGACTTGCTGGTTTAACAGCGGCACTACATTTACACAAAGCAGGATTAGAGGTAATTTTAATTGAAAAAGATGAATTTCCACATCATAAAGTTTGTGGAGAATATATTTCAAATGAAGTGCTCCCTTATTTAAAATGGTTGGATATAGATATTGCTGCTTTAAAGCCAACCAACATTAAAAAATTTGAACTTACCACCCTACAACAACAGCGTATAAGTACATCATTACCTCTTGGAGGTTTTGGCGTTAGCAGATATGCACTAGACCATTTTTTGTATAAAAAACTAATTGAAAAGGGCATAAAAGTAATTATTGATACTGTAAATGATATCAGTTTTCAAGAAAATCAATTTACTGTTACTACGCAACTCGAAAACCAATTTATCGCTAAACAAGTTATTGGCGCTTATGGAAAAAGAGCAACTTTAGATAAAAAACTAAACCGATTATTTATAGCAAAAAAATCTCATTATTTGGCTGTAAAAGGACATTATAAAGGAAATTTTAGAGATGATTTAGTGGCTTTGCATAATTTTAAAGGCGGTTACTGTGGTGTATCTAAAGTAGAAAATGGAATCATAAACATTTGTTATCTAGCAGATTATAATTCATTTAAAACCTATAAAAATATTGAGACTTATCAAAAAGAAGTACTTTATCAAAACACCAGTCTAAAGAAAATTTTTGAAGAAACAGAACCCATTTTTGATGCTCCTTTAACCATAAGTCAGGTTTCATTTGTTAAGAAAAGTAAAGTTGAAAACCATATTTTAATGGTAGGAGATACAGCTGGTTTAATACATCCACTTTGTGGTAATGGCATGGCAATGGCTATTCATAGTGCTAAAATAGCGTCAGAATTACTCATCTTATTCTTTGCGAAAAAAATTAATTCAAGGATGGAATTGGAAAATAAATATGGAAAAAATTGGAATAAAGAATTTAGTGGTCGCATAAAAATGGGTAACATTTTATCACAATTATTAAGAAATGATAACATAGCCACATTACTTTTTGCCCTACTTACAAAATTTCCATTTTTACTCACAAAAATTATAAAAAAAACACATGGTTCAAAAATATCAATCCCGTTATAAATGTTTGTAGATACAAGTAAAAGAAGTGAAGCACCAGAAATGATGGACGATTTCCATATGGAAGGCGATATTTTAAGAGATGCTTTAGATAAAATTGCCAGCATCAATCAACTTTTGGGTGGTAACGCAGTAACATTAAATGGGATTAAATCGCTTTTAGCAAATCATCCAACTAACCAAAAAATTCGTATTATAGATATAGGTTGTGGTAATGGAGATATGCTTAGAGCTTTGGCAAATTATGCTGAAAAAAAAGAATTAAAATTTGAGTTAATTGGTATTGATGCTAATCAATTTACCATTAATCATGCTAAAAAGTTATCTGAAAACTATCCGAATATCAGCTATCAATGTAAGGATATATTTAAAAATGAAATGGAAAAGTGCGATATAGCCCTTTGTACATTAACCTTACATCACTTTAAAAATGAAGAAATTATCAATTTGTTAATTAGTTTTAAAAAAGCTGCGCAATTAGGCATCGTTATTAATGATTTACATAGAAATGCAATAGCTTATTACTTGTTTACTGCATTATGCTTTGTTTTTGGATTAAACGAAATGTCAAAACAAGATGGATTAGTCTCGATATTGAGAGGTTTTAAAAAGAATGATTTAAAATTATACAGCAAACAACTACAGCTAAAAAACTGTTCTATTAAATGGAAATGGGCATTCCGCTACCAATGGATAATTAAAACAACATGAGTGTAAAAATTAAAGCGGTTAGTAAAGCCTTACCGAAATATTCGAGAGCAACTGCTGAAATTATACCCTTTTTAGATGGTTGGTTGGCTGGGAAAGATGAACGCTTTATCAAAAAGGTTAAAAAAATTTTTGAAGGTGCAGCAGTTGATCATCGTTATTCATTCATGTCGCCTGAAGAAGTTTTTAGCGATTTAACTTTTGAGGAGAGAAACGAAATTTACAGTAGAGAAGGTATTAAATTAGGTGAAAAATGCTTAAAATCTGCATTAGAGCAAACAGATTGGCTACCAACAGACTTAGACTATATCATTACCGTAAGTTGTACTGGAATTATGATTCCATCACTTGATGCTTACTTAATTAACAAATTAAAGCTTAGACAAGATATTGTGCGTTTACCTGTTACAGAAATGGGCTGTGCGGCAGGCATATCGGGCTTAATTTATGCGAAGAATTTTTTAAAAGCGAACCCTAATAAAAGAGCAGCTGTAATTGCAGTAGAATCCCCTACCGCAACTTTTCAATTGAATGATTTTAGTATGGCTAATATTGTAAGTGCTGCAATATTTGGCGATGGCGCAGCTTGTGTTTTATTAAGTTCTTGTCCTGAAGATGAAGGACCAGAAATAGTAGCTGAAGAAATGTATCACTTTTATGATGCAGAACAAATGATGGGCTTTAAACTAACCAATACAGGCTTACAAATGGTTTTAGACGTAGCTGTGCCAGACACAATTGCAGAACATTTCCCTGAAATTATTCACCCTTTTTTAGCAAAAAACAAATTGGCCATTCAAGATATCGACCATTTAATTTTTCATCCCGGTGGAAAAAAAATTGTGCAATTAGTTGAAGGATTATTTAGCGAATTAGGCAAAAATATTGATGATACCAAAGAAATTTTAAGGTTATACGGAAACATGTCTAGTGCAACTGTATTGTATGTTTTGGAAAAGTTTATGAAATCAAATCCTGCAAAAGGAAATATTGGCTTGATGTTAAGTTTTGGTCCAGGTTTTTCTGCACAGCGAATTTTATTAAAATGGTAAAAAAATTTCAAAACATATTAGCACAATTACCTTACTCAAAACCTTTTCTTTTTGTAGATGAGCTCCTCTATGTTGATGAAAATGGTGTTAAAGGATGTTATACATTTGATAAGGATTTAGATTTTTATAAAGGCCATTTTAAAGATAAGCCGATTACACCAGGTGTAATTTTAACCGAAACTATGGCACAAATTGGTTTAGCTTGTTTAGGTGTTTTTCTATTAAAAGAAAAAATAGGTGCAGTTGGTATTGCTATGACTACTACTGAAATAGAATTTTTAAAGCCTGTATTTCCTGCAGAAAAAGTTACCGTAACTAGTGAAAAAATTTATTTCAGATTTAACAAGCTAAAATGCAAGGTTAAAATGGAAAATGAAAAAGGTGAAATAGTTTGTAAAGGCACAATTGCTGGAATGTTAATAGAAAATGGCGATGGAAAATAGAGTTGTGATTACTGGTTTAGGTATTGTTGCGCCAAATGGAATTAACATTGCTGATTTTACGCATTCCATTAAAAATGGAATATCAGGTATTAGATTTAATCAACAATTAAAAGATTTAAACTTTTCTTGTCAAATTTCTGGAGAACCCAACCTACCTGAAAACTATTTATCAAATTATTTTACAACTGCTGAACTCTCAAAATTTAATAGTTCTGGAATTGCTTATGGCGTAATTGCAGGAATGGATGCTTGGAAAGATGCTGGATTAGAAATTGCAACAAACGAGCCTTTTTGGGATAGCGGAACTATATTTGGAACAGGAACTTCAGGAATTGATAAATTTAGAGATGGAATTTACCACATTGATGAAGGCTCAGTAAAAAAGTTAGGTAGTGGTACAGCTGTACAAGTAATGGCTAGCGCAGTGAGTGCTTATTTAAGTGGTAAAATCGGCTTAGGCAACCAAATAACTACCAATTCATCAGCCTGCGCTACTGGTACAGAAAGTTTATTAATGGCTTATGATAGAATAAAAAGTGGACAAGCAACAATTATGCTAGCCGGCAGCACCTGTGATAGCGGGCCTTATATTTGGGGTGGTTTTGATGCGATGAAAGTTTGCACCTATAAACATAACCACGAACCAGAAAAAGGTAGCAGACCAATGAGTGCAACAGCAAGTGGTTTTGTACCCAGCAGTGGTGCTGGAGCTTTTGTAGTAGAGTCTCTAGAAAGTGCGTTAAAAAGAGGTGCAAATATCTATGCAGAAGTTCTTGGAGGAAATGTTAATTCTGGCGGACAAAGAGGTTTAGGAAGTATGACTGCTCCAAATCCAGTTGCTGTGCAACATTGCATAACTGGTGCAATAGCAAATGCCAAAATTAACGCAGAAGATATTGATGTAATTAACGGGCATTTAACCGCAACTACTAAAGATGCTTTAGAAATAGAAAATTGGACAAAAGCTTTAAATAGAGCAGGAAATGATTTTCCTTATATCAATTCGTTAAAATCTATGATCGGCCATTCTTTGAGTGCGGCAGGAAGTATGGAATGTGTGGCCTCGATAATACAAATCAGTGAAGAATTTATTTTTCCTAATATTAATTGTGAGGATTTGAACCCAGAAATTGAAAAAATCATTTCAAAAGAATCTATTCCAACCAGCTTAATCCAAAAACCGATAAGTATATTAGCAAAAGCCAATTTTGGATTTGGTGATGTTAACGCATGTGTGATTTTAAAAAAATATCAAAATGAATAACGATCAACTAATAATAGACTTAAAAGAAATTATCACACCTTACACAGAAGAGCAACTCGCCTTGGCGGAGATTAATGAGCAAACTGATTTCTTGAAAGATTTAAAAATAAACTCTGCCAACTTGGTTGACATTATTTTAGATGTAGAAGAAAAGTTTGGTATTGAAATAGACAATGATTCGATGGCAAAAATGATAGATGTAAAAGCTACAATTGTCATTATCAAAGAAAAATTAGCTGCCAATGCTGGGTAATGATATTGTAGATTTACAATTAGCCACCACACAAAGTAACTGGCGGAGAAAAGGTTATTTAAATAAAATTTTCACTAACGAGGAACAGCAAGAAATATGGAATGCTCCAAATCCAGAAACAATGGTTTGGTTGTTTTGGAGTATGAAAGAAGCAGCTTATAAAATTGTTAACAGAGTAACTTTAGAACGTTTTTTTTCTCCGCTAAAATTTGAATGCAGCATCAATAAAAATGATGGTTTGGTTAATTTCAAAGATGAATTAATTTATACCCAATCCAAAGTACATTCCAGATTTATTCATACAATTGCTTCGATAGCATCAACATCTTTT
>JAIELS010000123.1 GCA_019752795.1 Sphingobacteriaceae bacterium | reverse complement strand
AACTAAGTTATGAAAATATCTGGAGGATATGATTGGCGAGACTTATTTTACCCAATGCTGGAAAAATAAAGTAATTGCTAATAAAAAATCTAAACCATAAAAAATATTAATTAGAATTTTTTTTATGATTAAACTTTTCAATTAAATTTTCATCTAATAGTTTATGATGAAAATAATTTATGAAATTATAACCAGCATAATTGGTTTGATATGTTTAGTTTTTTTCTTTCTCGTTAGTTTTTTTATAAAAGAAAAATCAAAGTAAGTAGAAAGCATTAACTAATTTTAACTCAAAACTTCTTTAAGCATTTTAGTTTGATAATCTGCCAACTTTTGTAGAGGGCCTGCAGCTATCATTTTCATCATCATATTTAAATCTGCAGAAATAATATGTTTTGCCGTAGTTCCACCATTGCTGTTAGGTTCAACTGTCCATTTTAATTCTAAATCAAATGGTGGTTTCTCTGTCGGTATAGCAATAACCTCGCTATTTGGTACACGATTAGAGATTTTTAGAGCCAATTTAGCCATATTCTGAATGGTAAAGCTAGCTTCATCAGCTGTAGAAGACCAATTGTAAATATTTTCAGGCATTAATTGCTCGTGATTATTTAAATTTTCAAGAAATAAATAAACTTTGTCTACTGGTAAATCTAATTCTACAGTACTTTCAATAATTGTCATAATTCTATTTCTTAAATATTTAAAATTTTAGCATTAAGAATTTGAACTTAATACTTCTTTACCCCATTCAGCTGGGTTTGTACGCCATGTATTTAATAAATTGATTTCGTTCTGAGCAATGTAACTATGTTCTGCTGCATATTCAATTAACGAGCTATAGTTAGAAAGTGTAGCATAACGACATTTTGTAGCGGAAAAATTCTCATCTGCTTGATCAAAACCATAGGTAAATATTGCAACTAAACCAGCAACAGATAAGCCAGCAGCTCTTAATGCTTCTACTGCTTGTAAACTGCTTTTGCCTGTAGAAATTAGATCTTCTATTACAGCTACTCTTTGACCTTCTATAATTTCTCCTTCAATTAAACTTCCTGTACCGTGCTCTTTTGCTTTTGCTCTTACATATATAAATGGAAGACCTAGCTCTTGTGCAACTAAAACACCTTGAGGTATTCCAGCTGTTGCAACGCCAGCAATTACATCTACAGCGCCATATTCTTCTTGTATCAATTGTGCTAGTTTCTGGCGAATATAAGTTCTAACAGATGGATGTGATAAAGTAATACGGTTATCGCAATAAATTGGAGATTTCCATCCTGATGCCCATGTAAATGGATTGTTAGGTTGTAGTTTAACGGCTTTAATTTGTAATAAAAATTCAGCTACCTTTAATTCAATTTCACTTTTATTATACATGTTACAAAATTACGTAATTTATCACATTTGAGGTTAAATTTTTTTTAAACAAATTGAAATCGAAATTAATGATTTATAGTTTTTTTAGGTGCTTGATTGATAGTTGTTTGAATATTTTTATTTAAAAATTTTGAAAAATTATTTTCTATTTAAAATCTAAATATCTTATCAATCAATTTCAAATTCATATTTTTTTAATACTTTTAAATCTTACAATTGATATAGATTTAAATCTGGTTGTACGAAGAAATTTTACCTTATATGAAAAGTTACCGAATTTATATCAATAATAATAGTTTGTTTATTGCTGATTCAATACCAAAGCAAATTGAAAAAATTCAGCAAGTAGAAGTTAATAATTTTGATTTTCTAACATTTCATAAAAGTTTAGTAAAAGGAGGTAAAAAAGACTATATCTTAATCAGTAAAACACCAAAATTACTTTTTAAGAATATTAAAAAGAAACTGACTATTATCAAAGCAGCAGGCGGTTTGGTTAAAAATGATAAAGGCGATTATTTATTTATTTTTAGAAATAAAAAATGGGATTTACCTAAAGGAAAGGTAGAAAAAGGAGAGAAGATTAAGATTGCAGCCGTAAGGGAAGTGGAAGAAGAGTGTGGTGTTAAAGTTGAAAAACGAAAGTCTCTTTTAGGTAAAACCTATCATATTTATGAACTAAATGGCGAAGTGATCTTAAAGTGCACCTCATGGTATCCCATGAAGGTAAAAGGAATGCCTAAATTAATACCTCAAAAAGAAGAAGGTATCACAACTGCATCTTGGGTAAGTCCACAAGGTATAAAAGTTAAAATGAAGAATACTTATCCTTTAATATATGATATTCTAAAAACGAAAAAGCTTTTATAAGAAAGCCATCACTTCTTTTGGTACAAAGTAACTGATGTCTCCTTTGTTTCTTAAAATATCACGAACGATAGTTGAGCTGATAGCAGAATATTCTGGTTTACTCAATAATAATATAGTTTCCACATCAGGCATCATGGTTTGGTTAATTTGAGAAATTGCTCTTTCATATTCAAAATCTGATGAAGAACGGATACCTCGAACCATGTATTTTGCATTAATTTTACGACAAAAATCTACAGTTAAACCTTCATATAATTGAACATTTACTTTTTCATTTCCTGCAAATATAGTTTTAACCATTTCCTCCCTTTTTTCAGCAGAAATGAAATTTTGCTTTGCACTATTTAACCCAATGCCTACAACAATACGGTCAAATAAAGGTAAAGCTCTTTTTAAAATATCGACGTGAGCAATGGTTATTGGGTCAAATGAACCTGGAAATAGTGCGATTTTCATTATCAAATATAAGTTTTTAAAGATAAAGGAGCAAGAAATCAAGGATTGGATAAACAGTTAGCAATTTCGATTAATATCTTTACTCTTGAGCTGTAATCTTGTCAAAAAAACTAAAAGAACTATTGCCGTATCTTCTTACTTCAGTAAAACCTGGTTGTAAATTTAATTTTAGAAAGGGTGGATGTTCTATAATAAGTGTACCGTTATCAGTTAATAAATTGTGTTTCATTACCAAATCAGCAATTGTAGGGATGTTTGGTAAATCATACGGTGGATCAGCGAATATAATGTTATATTGATGGTTATCTTGTGTAAGAAACTTAAATGTATCCGCTTTTTGAGTCTCAATTTGAGTTAATTCAAATTTATCAGCAACAGATTTTATCCAATTTACACAGCCTGGATGTTTATCTACAGCTCTAATATTCTTAATACCTCTTGATGCAAATTCAATACAAATGCTTCCAGTACCACTAAAAAGATCTAAGACATTACATTCATCAAAGTCGTAGGTGTTGTTAAGAATGTTAAATAGTGCTTCTTTAGCCATATCTGTAGTTGGCCTAACTGGAAGATTGGATGGAGCATTAAATTGCCTTCCTTTTAATTTGCCTCCTATTATACGCATTGGTCTAAAGCTAATAAATTGATGTAATAGTGGGCTGGCATCTCTTCTAATATTTGTAAACTTAGCTCAGTATCTAACTTAACAAATTCAATAATATTAAAATATTTTTGTAAACATAGATGTTTACTATCATTCTCATTGATAATTCCACTTAATCTAATTGTAACTTCAGTTGTTAGAATATTTAATTGATGAATTAATAGCAATATAAAATAATTTAATTCTTCTATATTTTCAGTTTCATAGCATTTTTGAAATATCACTTTCTGGTCTTTAATAAATAAAGCAGTAAATGAGTTCACAGAAAAGTTTAAAAATAATTGATCGTTTTTGCTGTCTTCAGCTATAGCTAACAATCCCGCATTATGCGAATACATTTTTAGATTACTTAATTGAGATGTAAGTATATCTTGTAAAGACTTATCTAAACCAAAAATAGTGGTAAAACCAAAATGATTTTGTTGAAATAAATGGATTACCGTATTGTTTTTCATCAGTTTTGAATGTGATTCGACGCTGGTTTCATCAAAAATATCATTCGGAATACTTATTTCATCATTAGTATAAATGGCAATTTTTGTTTGCTGGTACGGTAAGCTTAAATAAGAATTTTTTTCGAAACGCTCGGTTAAATTTAATTGGCTAATGTTGCATTCTTGTTCATCATATAGCGCAATTACTTGTTCAGTCGATTTATTAATGATGGCATAAGAAAAACTATCTATACCAATTTTAACCAACAAACTACATGCTGGTGTCATTGACGCATCAAAAGTAGGATCTATTAATAATATACTGTTGTTAATATTCATTAAGTGCAAAAATAATTCTTTTTTCTATAACATTACCATTGCATCTTTGCTAAATGGATAAAGTAAACCTAATTGCTCAATCGTATCCTTTTGAACCCACTAAAGAACAGTTAGAATTTTGTACTAAAGCAACAACATTTTTAACAAAGAATGAAATGCATAAGTGTTTTGTTTTAAGAGGTTATGCGGGTACGGGTAAAACAACATCAATTGCAGCATTGGTTAAGGCTTTACCTTACTTTAAATTAAAAGTTGTTTTATTGGCACCAACAGGCAGGGCAGCCAAAGTTATGAGTAGCTATACCAGTAAAACAGCTTTAACTATTCATAAAAAAATCTATAGAAAGCGTAGTGCAGTTTCTACAGAAATGGCTTTTCAGCTGGCACCAAATATAGCAGAAAATACAGTTTTTATTGTTGATGAGGCTTCTATGATTGCGGATGAATGGAATCAACAGAATGGTTCTTCTTTTTTAAAAGATTTAATTGAATTTGTTTTTCAGGTTGGTGCAACCGGAAAAGATAAGAACTGTTCATTGTTATTTGTTGGTGACACAGCTCAACTTCCGCCAGTTGGTAGTATAGATAGCCCAGCTTTAAATGAAAAATATTTAACAGATAATTTTGGGTTAAATACTACCGCTGTAGAATTAAAAGAAGTGGTTAGGCAAGAAAAAAAATCTGGTATTTTAGCCAATGCAACAATGTTAAGGAAGCTGATAAATAATTATGACGATCAAAAAAAGTCACTTCCAAAATTCTTAACTAAAGGCTACAAAGATATCTTTAGTATGACTGGAATTAAGCTGGTGGAAGGTTTAGAATATGCTTATGGTAAGTTCGGAATTGAAAATTCATTGGTTGTTTGTAGATCAAATAAATCGGCTAACATTTATAATAATCAAATTAGGGCTAGACTTTTATACAGAGATGAAGAATTGAGTGGAGGAGACCAGATAATGGTGGTACGAAATAATTACTTTTGGTTGCCAGATAACCCAAAGGCAGCATTTATTGCCAATGGCGATATGGCAAAAATAGTTAGAGTACGTAGGGAAGAAGAGCGTTATGGATTAAGGTTTGCCGAGGTAAATTTAGAGTTTTTAGACTTCCCTGAAGTGGGAACAGTAACCTGCAAAATAATATTAGATACGCTACAGGCAGAAACACCAAACTTACCTTACGAAAAAAGCAAACAATTATTTGAAGGATTAATGTTGGATTATGAGCATATAAAAAGTAAAAAGGAAAAAATGCAGGCTATTAAGGATGATCCTTATTACAATGCATTACAAATTAAGTTTGCCTATGCAGTAACTTGTCATAAAGCACAAGGTGGACAATGGGATGCCGTTTTTGTTGATCAGGGTTATCTAACTGATGAAATGATTGATATTGACTTTTTGCGTTGGTTATACACCGCATTAACAAGGTCTAAAAAAGAATTGTTTTTGGTTAATTTTTCGCAAGATTTATTTGCTACAACTCAAGAAATGAACTAAGCTAAAGGCAATATAATAGTAATATTTGTGCCCTTATTTTCTTCACTGGTCATTAATAATTGACCTTGATGTTCTTCTATAATTTTTTTTGAGATATGTAAACCTAATCCAGTTGATTTTTCTCCTTTTAATCCTTCTCTACCAGATGTAGAAAACTGATCAAACACATTTTTCTGTAAATCTTTAGGAATACCGATTCCAAAATCTTCAATTTTTATACAAACTTCGTTCGCTGTATTAGATAAGGCTATTGTTATGGGTTGATCATCTTCTGAGAACTTGATACTGTTGCTAATCAAATTGTCTATCACTCTTTCTAATTTAGAAGGATTAATATTTACCATATTTTTCTTTGAATAATCAGTAAATTCAATATTTCTTTTAGTGTTTGCAAGCCATTTTTGCTTAATGCTTGTTAAATTTTCTGAAAGATTTGTCTTTGCATAATTTGAATTTGATTTTACGCCAATTAGTAGATCATTGATAATTTCTTTCGCTTGTTTAGCAGATGCGGCAATCAGTTCTGCTTCATTGTTATTATTCTCGCTCAAAACCATCAAATTACTAAGCGCTTCGATATTATTTAATGGGTTTCTTAAATCATGTGCAACAAAATTTAAAATATCATTTTTTTCTGTATTTAATCTCTCAATTTCTATATTTTTTTCTTCTAATTCTTTAATTTTTATAAAATTTTGAGATTTATAAAAGTAGTTAAATCTAGATAAACTGATTAGAAAAATGCCAATTACTAGACCAACAATTGCGTTAAGGAATTTATCTTCAAATGATATTTTAGTGATACTTACACTAAGTAAAAATACAATTGAAATAAAAATAGAGATTGTTATAATATGTTTATATTCTGTTATAAAAAATAAACTTACAGCTACAACACCAATTAAAAATATAGTTAATGTATTTTTAGTGTTATAAGATGATACAATATAACTTGTAGAAAGCGCTATTAATAACACGTATAATATAAAAGATATCGTTAAGTTTCTTTTATATGAATAACTCCAATTAGAAGCTTTTATAGCTATTGTACTTAACAAAAAGAAAATAAAAGACCCAATTAATTTAATATAATTTAATAAATAAAGTTCATTATAAACTTTTACTGTTGTTATTTTTTCTTCATAAAGAAAACCAATTAATTGTGTAATTATAGTAACAGCAAAAAGAATTAAGCTTAAAAGCTTAACTTGTTTAATATTAAGATCAGCATAAAACTCTTTAAAAGTATCAGAGAATTTTTTAGGTGTAGTATAGGTTATTATTGATTTCAAACTTGAATTAATTAAAGTTTTAGATGCTGTTAAATTACAAATTAATAAGTTAATTAAAAATTAAAAAGCCATCAACCTTTTGGTAGATGGCTTTTTTGCATCAAATAAATAAAAAACTATTACTTATCCGGTTACTCTAACGTTTTCAGCTTCAGGGCCTTTTTTACCTTCTTTAACTTCAAACTCAACCTGTTGTCCTTCTTGCAGAGATCTTTGTCCTGAAGATTGGATTGCAGAATGGTGGCAAAATATATCTTTACCGCCTTCTTCTGGGGTTATAAAACCAAAGCCTTTTGCATCGTTAAACCATTTTACTGTACCTGTCATAACTACTTATTATTAAATTAAAAAGTGAAGATAACGATTTCAATATAAAAGCTTAAATTATTTTTATACAATTACAATTTATTAACTATTTAATGGTATATATTTAACAGGTTGAAACTCATTAAAATATTAGTAAATTATGTCTTAGATATAGAAAAAGAGCTATTCATCTTAAATGAATAGCTCTTTTGTAGAACTTAAACGTATAAATTATTTAATTTTAATATCGTAATCCATTCTAGCTTGTATTCCAGAGTTTTTGATTGCATTTTGCATTTTTTTGTATATTAAATAATTTTCGCCCAATTCTTTCTGGGTATAATAAATACTAATATTTTCTTTTGCATTAGCTAAAAAAGATTTTATTGGATCTATTTTTTCCGGATACTCTACTACTTTGTAATCTTGTATCTTTGCTTTTTTTGCGGCAGCGGTTATCGCATCTCTAAAACTTCCTAAGCGATCTGCCAAACCAATTTTTACAGCATCAGTTCCAATCCAAACGTGACCACCTCCAATGCTATCAACTTGTGCTTTTGTTTTCTTTCTACCATCGGCAACTCTAGTAATAAAGCTATCGTAAACATGGTTTACATCATTTTGTATAATAAAACGTTCTCCACTTGTTAATGGTCTAGTTGTAGTCATAATATCTGCATATTGACCCGTTTTAACTCCATCAAATGTAATACCCAATTTATTGTTTAGTAAATTTTGTAGGTTAGGGATAATGCCAAATACACCAATAGAACCAGTAATTGTATTAGGTTGAACAAAAATACTATCGGCCGCACAACCAATATAATATCCGCCAGATGCAGCAACATCTCCAAATGAAGCTATTACAGGTTTTGTCTTTTTAGTTAATATAACCTCTCTCCAAATTACATCTGAAGCTAATGCGCTACCTCCACCAGAATTAACACGTAAAACAATAGCTTTGATATTATCATCTAATCTAGCTTTTCTTATTGCTCTAGAAATACGCTCAGAACCAATTTGTTCATCAGATCCCTCGCCACCAACAATATCGCCATTGGCATAAATTACAGCAACTTTACTGCTTCCTGTTAAGATATCTTTAGGCAGGTTATTAAAGTAATCGTTGATATTAACAGTGCTTATACTACTTTTTTTATCTTTTTCTGTGATTTGCTTTAATTCATCTAAAACTTCATCTTTATATTTAAGTGCATCAACCATTTTAAAAGCCAAAGCGTCTTTTGGTTGTTTAATTTTATAATCGTTAGCAATCATCATTAAACTATCAGTGCTAATGTTTCTAGTTTCAGAAATTCCTTGTAAAAATGTGCTGTATAAACCACCTACATAGGCTGTTACTTGCTTTCTGTTATAATCACTCATTTTGGTTGCAATAAATGGTTCAACAGCACTTTTATAATTACCAACCCTGATAATTTGTGCCTCAATACCTAATTTATCTAACGCACCCTTAAAGAAGGTAAGTTCAGAACTAAATCCTTTAAATTCTAATGCACCCTGAGGATTTAAATAAACTTTATCTGCTGCGGAGGCTAAATAGTAAGCACCTTGTGTATAGATTTCACTATAGGCAATAATTGGTTTTTTGCTTTTTTTAAAATCAATAATGGCATTTCTTACTTCAAGCATGGTAGCCATTCCGGCATTAGGAGCGCTAACATTAATATAAACACACTTAATGTTGTCATCTGTTTTGGCCGCATTTAATGCTTTAATTAAGTCGTTAAAACCAATAGCTTTCTCTTCCCCACTACCAAAAATAGGTAATCCTGATAAAGAGTTTTCTGGCGTACGTTCAATAATAGGTTGGTCTAAATCTAAATAAAGTACTGTATTGCTTTTCACCTCTACCTTTTTATCCTCACTAAATGAGGTGATTGCGCCAATTAATATCACAAAGAAAAGGATGAACAATACAACAGTAGAAATTACAATTCCAACTACGGTTGCAAATACATATTTAAAAAAATCTTTCATAAGCGTTGCATTATTTATTTTGTAAAGATATAAAACTGAACGAGCTTCTTATAGTATATTTAGCCCATTATAAATCTGTTTTACAAAATTATTTTAGATGTCTTTTGAGTATAAAAAAACGTATTTGTTACTGGGTAGTAATTTAGGCAATAGAGAATTATTGCTCGAAAATGCTATGAAAATGATTGAAATAGAGATTGGAGAGATTTTTGCAAAATCTTCTGTATACGAAACGGCTGCATGGGGTAAAACCGATCAGCCTAATTTTTTAAATTTAGCTTTGGGCGTTCAAACTTATTTAACACCCATCGAATTGTTGAATAGTGTAATGGCGATAGAAAATAAGTTAGGAAGAATTAGAGAGGAAAAATGGGGGGCTAGATTAATTGATATTGATGTTATACTTTATGGTAATGAGGTAGTTAACTTAGGTGATATACTGAAAATTCCGCATATAGAGATGCATAATAGGAAATTTGTACTGCAACCATTGGCAGAAATTGCACCAAATCAAATACATCCAATACTAAAAAAGACTATATTAGAATTATTAGAAGATTTAAACGATTCTTTATTAGTGGCAAAAATATAATTCCTTAGTATGATTGACGAAAATAAAAATAATCAACCTCTTGATCTTTCTTATTTGAGAGAAATGTCTGGAGATAGCGCTGATTTTATGATAGAGATGTTGGATGTTTTTCAAAAGCAAACACCAATTTATATAGATGATTTAGAAAAAGCAATTGATGCTAGAAATTGGAAAGCTACTAGTGAATGTGCACATAAAATGAAACCAACATTTTTTTATGTGGGTAGGGTAGATGTTAGAGATCATATGCAAGAAATTGAAACAAATGCAAGAGAATTGAAAGATATTGAGAACATACCGAATTCTTTTAATGAAGTAAAAGAATTTGTTTCTATTTTATATCAGCAATTAGCAGATGCTAAAACTGAATTAGAAAGTCAATTGTAATTTAAAACTTAATTTCTCTGTTTGCTTTAAAATGAAGTATTGATAGACTAATATACAATACTAAGATAAAAGGAATAGCCACGAATTTTAAAAATCCTATCAGGATTAGTGAAAGAATAAGAAAAATGAATTTCATTTTATTTTTTGCCCAACTTGTATCACTTAATTTAAAGGAGAAAATTTTAATCTCACTTGTCAATAAGTAACTAGTTATTGCAATGATGGCAATAAGCGTAATTGACGACCCTATTATTTCCGGATAATCTTTAGCAATAAATGGTAATGAGACGATAAATAGCGTATTCATTGGAGTATTTAAGCCAATAAAATCTTCAGTTTGTCGCTCATCTATGTTAAATTTTGCTAATCGTAATGCAGAAAAAACTGTAATGATAAAACCTAAATAGGGAAGATAAGTGGATTGGTAATCACTTACCGTTAATAGTTGAAACATTACAACACCTGGTAAAAAGCCAAAACTTACCATGTCTGCTAAAGAGTCTAATTGTTTACCAATTTCAGACTTTACATTAAGCAAACGAGCAACCATTCCATCAAAGAAATCAAAAACACCCGAAAGCAACACAAAATATGCTGCGATTTCTAATTCTCCTTTAAAAGCAAAAACAATACCTATACAGCCAGAAAATAAATTGGCACAAGTAATTGCATTTGGAATGTGTTTTTTCATTTTCAAAGTTAAAGGTTAAAAGTTAAAAGTATAGAGCCTGAAAAACTTTTTACTTTAAACTTTTAACTTTTTTTATCCGTTCATGCCCATTAAGAATTCTTCGTTAGACTTAGTGCCTTTAATTTGAGCCTGTACTAATTCCATTGCTTCTTGAGAGTTCATATCTGCCAGATGGTTACGTAATACCCAAATGCGTTGTAGGTTTTCTCTATCTAACAATAAATCATCTCTACGTGTGCTAGATGCGGTAATATCTATCGCAGGGAAAATACGTTTGTTAGATAATTTACGATCTAACTGTAATTCCATGTTACCAGTACCTTTAAATTCTTCGAAAATTACCTCGTCCATTTTAGAACCTGTATCTGTTAACGCAGTTGCTAAAATAGTTAATGAACCACCTTTTTCTATATTACGAGCTGCACCAAAAAAACGTTTTGGTTTGTGTAATGCATTGGCATCTACACCACCAGATAAAATTTTACCAGAAGCTGGAGCAGTTGTATTGTAAGCTCTTGCTAAACGTGTAATCGAGTCTAAAAGAATAACCACATCATGTCCGCATTCTACTAAACGTTTAGATTTCTCTAAAACGATATTGGCAATTTTTACGTGACGTTCTGCTGGCTCATCAAAAGTAGAAGCAATAACTTCTGCTCTTACACTACGTGCCATGTCTGTAACCTCTTCCGGACGTTCATCAATTAACAAGATAATTAAATAAACTTCAGGATGATTTTTAGCAATCGCGTTGGCAACTTCTTTCAGTAAATTGGTTTTACCAGTTTTTGGTTGAGCTACAATTAAACCACGTTGACCTTTACCTATTGGTGTAAATAAGTCTATAATACGGGTTGAGTAGTTATTGCTATCAGTAAATAAGTTTAATTTTTCTGTTGGGAAAAGAGGTGTCAAATAATCAAATGGTACACGATCACGCACCTCTGCAGGTATACGACCATTGATGCTGATTACTTTAACTAATGGAAAATATTTTTCACCTTCTTTGGGTGGGCGGATACTGCCATTAACAGTATCACCAGTTTTTAAACCAAATAATTTAATCTGCGATTGAGATACATAAATATCATCAGGAGATGAAAGGTAATTGTAATCTGCAGAGCGTAAGAAGCCATAGCCATCTGGCATAATTTCTAATACACCTTCGTTGGTAATTGTATTATCGAAATCTAAGTTGCTGTAACTAGTTTCGTTTTGTTTATGATTACCGCCGTTTTGGTTATTGTTCTGATTTTTTTGAGGACGATTATTGTTGTCTTCTCTTGGTGCTCTTTCTTCTCTAGGCGCTTTCTCTTCTTTTCCAGTATTCCCTTCGCCAGTTGGCGTAGGTGTATTTTTATTTTCCTTAGCAGGTCTTGCTTCTCTTGGTAGCCTATCTTTTTTATTTTGATTAGATAGGTTAGCCTGATTTTGCATTTTAACAGCAATAGTTTCTAAACGCTGTGGATCATCAACAAAATCTGGTGGGCTTGTAATGGTCGTAGGTTCTTCTGTACTAACTTTAGGAACTTCAACGGCTTCAATTTCAGTCTGATGACTTTGTGGTTCATCAAATAAAGTTACACGTTCACGTTCTGGTTGTACAGCTGTAGTTGTTCTATCGTCTTTTGTAAGCCGAGCTCTCTTTTTTGCAACCGGTTTTTCAGCTAAATCTTTCACTACTTTGTTTTTACCCTCTTCAATTGGGTTTGCAGTTTCAGTGCTTTTATTTGCTTGTTGTTGTAAAATTTGTTCTATTAAATCGGTTTTGCGTAAATCATCTGCATTATTTACACCTTCGTTTTTTGCTAGCTCACGTAATTCTGCAGTAAGCTTTTCAGTTAATTCTGTTTTATTAAACATTTATATGTGTTTGTCGATATGTGTTTGTCGAGAAATTTTAAATAGAGTTTATCAAAAAATACAAAGAAAAATGTCTTTAAAAAAATATTAGATACGCTTTTGAATGAGATTTTTTTAAGATTCCGATAAACATTCGGGAATTATGACACAATTGTATGTATTTGAAAATTAATATACAACTAAAAATGAAAAATGTTTAAAAAAACTTATAAAAAACAAACACTTATCGACCAAAAAATGCTCAAAATTTATGCATCTTTGCACACCATTATTGCATTGAAATGAATAGAAATCAACTTTTTGAGCAAATTAAGCGTAAAAAATCTTTTTTATGTATAGGATTAGATCCAGTATTAAATAAATTACCAAAACATTTATTAAAATATAACGATCCAATTTTAGAGTTCAATAAACAGTTGATAGATGCAACACATGATTTGTGCGTTGCGTATAAACCTAACACAGCATTTTACGAAAGCAGAGGAGTTAAGGGTTGGCAAACTTTGGTAGATACTTGGAAGCATTTCCCAAAAGACGTTTTTACAATTGCAGATGCTAAACGTGGCGATATAGGAAATACCTCGGCAATGTATGCAGAAGCTTTTTTTAATGAAGAAAGTGCTGAAATGAGTTTCGATTCTATTACTGTTGCACCTTACATGGGTAAAGATTCTGTTTCTCCTTTTCTTGAGTATAAAGATAAATGGGTTATCTTATTAGCGCTAACATCAAATACAGGTAGTCAAGATTTTCAAACTAAGCAAAGCGATAATTTTAAATTATATGAGCAAGTAATTAAAACCGCTTCAACTTGGGCAAATAGTGATCAACTGATGTATGTAGTTGGCGCTACTAAAGCAGAAGAGTTTCAACAAATTCGCCAATTGGCTCCAGATAATTTTATTTTGGTTCCAGGTGTTGGTGCGCAAGGTGGTAGTTTAAGTGCGGTCTGTAATTATGGTTTAAATTCGCAATGCGGATTATTGATTAATGCTGCCAGAAGCATAATTTATGCAAGTGATGGATTAGATTTCGCTGAAAAAGCTAGAGAAGAAGCCTTAATTTTACAACAAGAGATGGCTCAAATTTTAACAGCAAACAACTTGATATAAATAATTATAAAGCTATTAGCTTATCATTGCAATTTTCAAATCTTTAAACTTCTTGGTGTACTTAGTGCCTTAGTGGTTAAATAAAAAATAATGAATTCTAAACCAGATTTTAAATTAATTATTGCACTTATTACTGTTGCTGTAGTTTGGGGTACTACTTATTTAGGTATTCGTATAGCTGTTCACACTATACCGCCATGGTTTGTAACAGCCATGCGTCAAGGTATTGCATCGCTGATTTTATTAATGGTGTTATGGAAACAAAATCAGTTGAAATGGATAGGTTGGCCATCACTACGCAGACAAATATTACTTTCGAGCTTAATGATAATTATTGCGAATGGGATGACAACCGTGGCAGAACAAAGCATACCTAGCGGGTTAACATCTTTGTTAAATGCATTAAACCCAATTGTAGTTTTTATTGGTTGCGTAATTATAGGTTTACAAAAATTAACACTAAAAGGAATTGTTGGTGTTGTGGTAGGTTTTTTAGGAGTTGCATTTATTTTTAGAGATGGCTTGGGAGATTTGTTAGATCCAAATTATAAAATCGGAATTATTTATTTAGCCATAGCCATATCTGGTTGGGCAACTGGTACCATTTATACTAAAAAGCATACTCACCATAGCTCTAATATTATATTGGACTTATTTTACCAATTTGTATTTTCTGCGGTTGTACAACTGATTTTTGCATTTACATTTTCTAAAACAATTGAACCAAGCACGTGGAGTGGCGAAAGTTTACTAGCTGTACTTTATTTAGGTGTTTTTGGTTCTATAGTGGGGTATTTTTGTTACATCTATGCCTTAAAAAGGGTAACGGCAACAGAGGTTTCTATTCTCTCTTATTTTAATACGGTTATTGCTATATTTTTGGGTTGGCTAGTATTAGATGAGGTAATTACCTTCGATTTGTTGATTGCAACAGTATTGATTATTGTGGGTGTTTTTATTACAAATTATAAAAAGAGGCCAGAGAAAATTGCTTAATTTTTAACCATAGAAGTTTTATTTAGGTTAAAAGCAAAAAACATTTCTATTTATTTCTTTAGGCTTTAATTTACATAACTGGAGGTTAAATTTTCTTTTAGCACTTATTTTCTTGTTGTTAATTGTATAAATTTAATAATGAATTTTCCAGAAGACTTTCTTCATTTTATTTGGCAATACAGATTGTACGGAGCTCAAAAGCTTTATACAACTACTGGAGAAGAGGTTGAGGTTTTGCAACCAGGTAATCTAAATAAAAATGCTGGTCCAGATTTTAGCAATGCAAAACTTATTATTAACAAAACTACTTGGGCTGGAAATGTAGAAATTCATATTAAAGCTTCAGATTGGATTTTACATCAACATCAAAACGATAATGCTTACGACAATGTGATTTTACATGTTGTTTATGATGCGGATCAACAAGTTTTTAGAAAGAATGGGACCTCAATTCCTACTTTGGCGCTTAAAGGATTATTCGACATAGAATTAATAAATAGGTACGAAAGTCTGATTACGTCGGTTAATAATTTTCCTTGTGAAAAACAGATAGGTGAAATTGATGAGTTTATTATCAATCATTTTTTATCAAGAGTTTTGGTTGAAAGATTAGCGGATAAATCAACGGAAGTTTATGAAAAAGTAAAAGAACTAAAAGGAGATTGGGACGAGACCTTTTATCATTTTATGGCTAAGAACTTTGGTTTTAAAGTAAATGCCATACCAATGGAAATGTTGGCGCAATCTTTACCACAGCAATTATTTGCCAAGCATAAAGACAATTCATTACAAATTGAAGCATTAATATTTGGTCAGGCAGGGTTTTTAAATCAAAAATTTGAAGACAAATACCCACAAGAGTTAAAGAGAGAGTATCAGTTTTTACAGAAAAAATACAACTTAAAACCTATAGATATTTCTTTATGGAAGTTTATGCGCATGAGACCGCAAAATTTTCCAACATTAAGATTGGCACAATTTGCGGCACTAATTGTAAATTCAAATCATCTATTTTCTAAAATATTAACACTTAAAGATTATAAAAATTCTGCCCAACTCTTTGAGAATTTACCCGTAAATCCTTTTTGGGAAAAACATTATCATTTTAACAAAAAGACAGAAAATGTTGGATTGCAGTTAGGCAAAAGTTCAATTGATAATATTTTGATTAATACTTTAAGTTTATTTCTTTTTGCTTACGGAAAAGCGATGGATCAACATAATTTTGAAACCAGAGCATTTTATTTGTTAGAAAATTTACCGTCGGAAAACAACGCCATTTTACAACATTTTAAGAATGCAGGAGTTAATATAAAAACAGCATTTAATTCTCAAGCACTTTTACAATTGAAAAAAAAATATTGTAATGAAAAAAAATGCCTAAATTGTGCTATTGGAATTAAAATTTTAAAACAATAAAATGTTTCAACGTATCGTAACTTTTTTTGAGCAACAAAGTTTTGGAGTTTCTACTTATTTAGCAAATAAGTTTAATATGAGCACCACAAAAGTTCGTTTGTTTTTTATTTATGCTTCTTTTTTAGCCGTAGGCTTTCCGATTTTAATTTATCTTTTAGCAGCTATAGTTTTAGACATTAGAAGCTATGTAAAGAAAATAAGATTAAGGGTTTGGGATATTTAAGGGGGTTGAAAGTTTAAAGTAAAAAATACACTTTGAACTTTACACTTTCAACTTTTCTAGTCTTCAGGTCTTAAAATCTCTGCAATT
>JAIELS010000045.1 GCA_019752795.1 Sphingobacteriaceae bacterium | reverse complement strand
AAATATCTAAAACCTCATCGTTATACCCTTCAGCGTGTTCTTCGATTATTTTAGTAGCTTTTGCCGATAAAGGACTATCAACATAAACCTTAACATTAGGTAGTTTGCCTTCTAAATCTAAATTATTTAAAATGTAAAGTAGTTCTTGCGTGCGACCAACACTAAATGCAGGAATAATCAGTTTTCCCTTTTTCTCTACACAGGTTTTTAAAATCACATTTAAAAAGACTTGTTCAGTAGGTTGTGCATCTTTATGCAAACGATCTCCGTAAGTAGATTCTAATAAAATATAATCTGCTTGTGGAAATTCTTGTGGAGACCTTAACAATAAATCTCCATACTGACCAACATCACCACTAAAGCTTATCTTAGTTGTTTTTCCGCCTTCTTCAATTGTTAAATGAACAGAAGCACTCCCAATAATATGTCCAGCATCTATAAACTGTAAAGTAACACCATCCATTAATCTGGTTTCGTTTTGATACTCTACTCCAATGAAATAGTCCATTGCTTTAATCACATCATCTTCATCGTATAAAAGCTCTTCTAGTGGCAAACCTTTCTTTTGAAGTTTTTTGTTTTTATACGCCAAATCACCTGCTTGTATTTTTGCAGAATCTAAAAGCAATATTCTACTCAATTCTTTGGTTGCTTCCGTGCCATAAATCACTCCAGAAAAGCCTTGTGCTATTAACTTAGGAATTAACCCACTATGGTCTATGTGTGCATGAGAAAGCACCAAAACATCTATTTCTCCAGCATTAAAACCAAAATTAGAGTTTAACTGATCTGTTTCAGCTCCCATTCCCTGAAATAATCCACAATCAAGCAATATTTTTTTCCCGTTTGCGAGTGTAATTAAATGTTTACTCCCAGTAACATTACGGGCGGCACCATGGAAGGTTATTTTCATCTGTTAAAAATTTTATTTCTCAATATACTAAAAATAAATGTCGAAATATTTTGAAAACTAACTGATTAGTTTTAAATTTAGAATAAGTATTTGATTTAAAGCAAAATACTAACACACAAATATCATTAAAAACGCTCAATAACGAATAAAAACGAAGTATTATGGAAATTAAAGATTTAACGAAGGCAGAGGAACAGATCATGCAAATTGTATGGCAACTAGAAAGTGGGTTTGTAAAGGAGGTGATGGATTATCTACCCGAACCGAAACCAGCTTACAATACAGTTTCTACAATAATTAGAATTTTACAAGTGAAAGGATTTATTGCACACGAAGCTTTTGGCAAAGCGCACAAATACTTCCCAATCATAAGTAAAGAAGAGTATAAAAGACATGCTACAGAAAAATTATTAGGTGGTTATTTCGAAAATTCAGTAGAAAGTATGTTTTCTTTCTTTGTAAAAGAGGAAAAATTAGACTTAAGTGATGTAGATGAAATTTTAAAAATGATAAACAAAGTTAAAAACAAACCAAAATGAGTTGGGCTCATTATCTCTTACAAGTAAATATTTACTTGATTATATTTTATTGCTTTTATAAACTGCTTTTAAACAAAGAAACCTATTTTGGTTTAAATCGGTTATATCTAGTTTCTTCGGGAATATTCTCTTTAGCAATTCCATTTTTGCGATTTGAATTATTCAGCGAGAAAATAGTAAGCAATAAATTATATGTCAGCGTAAGCGAAATAAACACCGTAGTTAGTAATTACGCAGTTTTACCACAAACACAAGAACAGTATGATTGGGGTAGGTTAATTGTGATTATTTACATACTTGGTGCATTTATCTATTTTTTGAGTTTTTTATATCAGCTTTTTACCATTAACCAGCTATTTAATAAACCTGCAGAGAATGGTGCTTTTTCATTCTTAAATAGAAAATCAGTTGCAGCCAATTTACCTGAAAGAGCAACTATAGATTTACATGAAGATATACACGTTAAACAATTACACTCTTTAGACGTCATCTTTTTTGAAATTATTGGTATTATCACTTGGTTCAATCCAGTAATTTACGCCTATAAAAAAACCATTAAGAATATTCATGAGTATTTAGCTGATGAAGCTGCCGCAAAATTTCAGGGCGACAAAGAAACCTACGCTATGTTGCTCCTAAGTCAGGCTTTGGGCATTAAACCGAACTCATTAACTAATGGTTTTGCCAGTAAATCATTAATTAAAAAACGAATTTTCATGCTACATAAACAGCGTTCTAAAAAAATTGCTGTTTTAAAATATGGAATATTTATTCCTTTATTTGCTTTAGCTGTTGTGCTCTCTTCTGCTACCATTCGTAAAAACAATCAGATTTTGGCAGTAGCTGAAAAAATAACATTAGAAAATGCAAAAGCCATAGTAAACCAAGTTTTTAATAATCCTACAGAAATAATAGACTTAACAACAACAGATTTAAAAACTGAAAATCTTTTAGCACAAAATGTGACTCTAAATACTAATTCAGAGTTTAATGCAAATGCCTTTACAGACTTTTTTAACTATATAGCTGCAACCATTAAATACCCTGAGGCAGCGGCAAGAAAAAGAATACAAGGAAATACAATTGTAAATTTTACAATTAAAAACGGAAGAGTTATTGATGTAATCCCGCAAGTTGAATTAGGTTCTGGTTGCGAACAAGAAGTGGAAAATAGCATTCTTAGTTTTAACTCGAATATAGCACAAGATGGAAAATATAGCCTCAAAGTGGCATTTAAGTTAGAAAATGCTAATTCAGAATTTAAAAATGAAGGCTTAACTGCTTTAGACCCATACCATGAACTTCAAACAATTACTGTAAATGGCTTTGTAAATAAAGAAAAGTTCAATCAGGATAAAGCAGCATTAGAAGCCTACAATAACTTACCCGCTTTAGCAGTAAATGAAGCAGATAATACCATAGAAAACAAAGCATCTAATTACATTTCTATGTCAAGCCCCCCGTTATTTATTGGAGGTATGGATAAATTGAATACTTTCTTAGAAAGTTCTATTGTTTATCCAAGTGATGCAGTAGACAATGAGATACAAGGAGTTGTAATAGTAAATTTTACAGTAGAAAAGGATGGTAGTCTATCCAATATTAAAACAGATAAAAAATTAGGTTTCGGAATTGATGAAGAAGCTATTAGGGTGCTAAAGCTAACAAAAAAATGGTATCCCGCAACGCAGAATGGTAAAGCGGTAAGCGTTGCTTATAGCATGCCAATTAAATTTTCTTTCGAACAGCCAAAGAAAGCGAGTAAAGGAACCATTATTGCAAGCATTCGTTTAAAGAATTATGCTGAAAGCGAAAATTCTCCTTTATTTATTGTAGACGGGCAATTGAAAGCGAAAAGTATTGCTAAAGATTTAGATGAAAAAAAAATAGATCGAATAGCTATCTTAAAAGAAGCTAATGCAATGGCGATATATGGAAAAAAAGGAGAAAATGGTGCAGTTATTATTACTTCGAAAAAACCTGAAAATCCAAGAGTATCTGCTACACTTTTTAAATAAATAAAGTTTACCCTAAAATTAAATCTGATGAAAATATTAATTAAAAAAACATTAATAAGTCTTTTAGGTCTTATGCTTTATTCTGGCAGTTATGCACTTACGCTCAACTCCTCTGCAGAAATTAAAAAAGACACAGAAGAATTGTATAAACACTTAGGTAATCATATTAAGTATCCAATTGAGGCAAATGACGCAGGGCTACAAGGCAATAACGTTATCCTTTTTACAGTAATGGATGGCAAATTGCAAGATTTAAAAATAGAAACCATTTTAGGCTCTAGTTGTGATGTTGAAGTGTTAAATAATATATTATCATTTTCAAATTTTAAAAATATTAAATCTGGTAAATACGCACTAAAAACAACCTTTAAATTAGAAGGTAGTGAAAAAGCCATGCTGAATGAAACAGCTGTTACACCAGATGGATATACAGCACTCAAAATGACAATAACGGGTTATCATGCTACCAAAAGCACTCTCCCAAATCAAGATAAAAAGGGTAAAAATGAATTTAAAGTTTATTTGAATGGCGCTGAACCTTTGTATATTTTAGATAACGAAGTATTTACTGCTGATATAAAGACTATCTCTCCAGATACCATAGAAAGTATATCTATATTAAAAGACCTAACAGCAATATCATTATATGGTGATCAAGGTAAAAACGGAGTAGTCGTAATTACTTCAAAAGCTGTTTCAAAAAAACAAACTACCCAAAAAACCAAGGATAAACAAAAACGCTAAACTAAAACCAAAATCAGATGAAAAAATTAATTTATACATCGCTTATAGCGATGTTAGGGCTAGCCTCATGCCTAAATGAAGCTAAAAAGAATGGAGCAGATACTACTATTAATAGTGCTGAAACACCACCTACAATACCTCCTCCGGCTCCAGAAGAGGAAAAAGTAGTCGATCTTACAACTTTGGAAACGCCACCCAAATACCCCGGCGGAATGCCCGATTTTTATAAGTTTATAGGCAATAACTTGAAATACCCTGAAGCTGCTTTAAAAAACAAAGTAGAAGGAAAGGTTTTAACAACCTTTATCATAGAAAAAGACGGTTCCATTTCAGACATTAAAGTTGAAAAAAAGCTGGGATCAGGAACAGATGAAGAAGCAATTAGAGTGCTTAAACTAGCTAAAAAATGGGAGCCAGGTATGGTTAATGGCAAGCCAGTTAGAGTAAAATATAATATTCCTATTAATTTCTCTATACTAGAGAAAAATTAAAATCGATAATAAACAAGAAACCCCGACCATATTGGCTGGGGTTTCTTGTTATTATTCTCCTTTGTCTCGATAATTAAATCTAATAATTTAATCGTATAAAAACAAATCAATTTTCAATCTCAAACTTTAGACTGAGAATTGTATACTTTTTATCCTTCTTCTTCACTTACAAATTTAGCAGAATAGTAATCTCTATTCATACGAGCAATATTTTCTAATGAAATTCCTTTAGGACATTCTGCTTCACAAGCTCCTGTATTTGTACAGTTACCAAAACCTTCTGCGTCCATTTGAGCAACCATATTTTGTACACGTTTGTAACGCTCTGGCTGGCCTTGTGGTAATAGCGCCAATTGAGAAATTTTAGCAGAAACAAATAGCATAGCGGATGCATTTTTACAAGTTGCAACACATGCACCACATCCAATACAAGCTGCAGCTTCGAAAGCTGAATCTGCCTGTGCTTTAGGAATTGGCAAATTATTTGCGTCTTGTGCATTACCAGTATTTACCGAAATAAACCCACCCGCAGCAATAACTCTATCAAATGCCGACCTATCTACAGTTAAATCTTTAACTACCGGAAATGCTTTAGCTCTCCATGGTTCAACAACAATTGTATCGCCATCTTTAAAAGAGCGCATGTGTAATTGACACGTAGTTACTGCATCTTTTGGCCCATGCGGGCGACCATTGATAAACATTGAACACATACCGCAAATACCTTCGCGACAATCGTGGTCAAATGCAATCGGATCATCACCTTTGGTAATTAAATCTTCATTTAAAACATCGAACATCTCTAAAAAAGACATATCAGGCGAAATTTCAGACACTTTATAGTCTACCATTTTACCTTGGTCTTTTGTGTTTTTTTGACGCCAAATTTTTAGCGTTAAGTTCATATTTCCTGTACTCATTTTTGTTGAGATTTTAAGTAATTAGCAGTTAGATATTAGTAGTTAGATATTGTAGTCTAAATACTGAATACTGATCATCTAAATACTATTTATAACTTCTTTGTGCTATTTTAATATTTTCGAACTTCAATTCTTCTTTATGAAGCTCAAAAGTTCCATCGCCTTTGTTTTCCCAAGCGGCTACATATGCGTAGTTTTCATCATCACGTAAAGCTTCCCCTTCTTCAGTTTGGTATTCTTCACGGAAGTGACCGCCACAGCTTTCATTGCGATTTAATGCATCTAAACACATCAACTCTCCTAGCTCAATAAAATCTGCAACACGACCTGCTTTTTCTAACTCTGGATTATATTCATCGGCAGCGCCTGGAACACGAACATCTGACCAAAAATCTTTTTTCAATTGTTGAATTTCTGCAATGGCTTCTTTTAAACCTTCGGCATTACGAGCCATACCGCATTTATCCCACATAATTAAACCTAATTTTTTGTGGAAATAGTCTACAGATTTTGTGCCTTTAATATTGATAAAATGATCTAATGCGGATTTAGCTCTAACCTCAGCCTCTGCAAATGCAGGATGATCTGTAGGAATTGCTTTAACAGAAATTTCTTTAGATAAATAAGCTCCAATAGTGTAGGGAAGAACAAAATAACCATCAGCTAAACCTTGCATTAAAGCAGATGCTCCCAAACGGTTTGCACCATGATCTGAGAAATTAGCCTCTCCTGTACAATATAAACCTGGAACGGTTGTCATCAAGTTATAATCAACCCATAAACCACCCATGGTATAGTGAACCGCAGGATAGATACGCATTGGTGTTTCGTACGGGTCTTCTCCAGTAATTTGCTTGTACATGTCAAACAAGTTTCCGTATTTTTCTTTTACCACTTCACGTCCTAAACGCATAATGGTTTCGTGATCTGGCTGATGTAAGTTATTTTTATTAGCCTCAATTTTACCATAACGTTCGGTGTTAAAAGTAAAATCTAAGTAAACAGCTTTTTTAGAACTCCCAACTCCATAACCTGCATCGCATCTTTCTTTTGCAGCACGAGAAGCCACATCACGTGGCACCAAGTTACCAAAAGCAGGATAACGACGCTCTAGGTAGTAATCTCTTTCTTCTTCAGGAATATCAGTTGCTTTACGGTTATCATCTTTCTTTTTAGGCACCCAAATACGTCCATCGTTACGTAACGACTCAGACATTAAGGTTAATTTAGATTGATGATCTCCAGAAACAGGAATACATGTTGGGTGAATTTGAGTATAACAAGGATTAGCAAAATATGCACCTTGTTTATTTGCTTTCCAGGCGGCAGTTACATTACTACCCATTGCATTTGTAGACAAATAAAACACGTTTCCGTAACCACCAGTAGCTAAAACTACAGCATGACCGAAATGACGTTCTAATTCTCCCGTAATTAAATTACGTGCAATAATACCACGAGCTTTGCCATCAATTTTAACAACCTCAAGCATTTCGTGACGAGTAAACATTTCTACTTTACCCATACCAATTTGGCGTTCTAAAGCAGAATATGCACCTAATAATAATTGTTGACCAGTTTGTCCGGCTGCATAAAAAGTTCTTTGAACTTGTGTACCACCAAAAGAACGATTATCTAACAAGCCTCCGTACTCACGAGCCAATGGAACACCTTGCGCTACAGCCTGATCTATAATGTTTGCACTTACTTCTGCTAAACGATAAACGTTTGCTTCGCGAGAACGGTAATCTCCACCTTTAATCGTATCATAAAATAAACGATAAGTACTATCGCCATCATTTTGATAATTTTTAGCAGCGTTTATACCACCTTGCGCAGCAATAGAGTGTGCTCTACGAGGTGAATCTTGGAAACAAAAAGCTTTCACTTTGTAACCCATTTCTGCTAAAGTAGCAGCCGCAGAAGCACCAGCTAAACCAGTACCAACTACAATTACTTCTAAAGTTCTTTTATTAGAAGGGTTGACCAATGCTACAGACGATTTAAATTTTGTCCATTTAGTGGTTATTTCTCCTTCGGGTATATTTGAATTTATTGCTGACATTATATTTTAGCTTTATTCGTTCAAAATTAAATTAAAGACCTAAATAGATCCAAACTGGCATTGCTGCAAATAATAAAGGGATGATGATAGAAAAACCTACCCCAATGGCCTTAATAATTGGTGTATACTTTTTGTGGTTCCAGCCCATCGTTTGAAAAGCTGAAGCAAAACCATGTAATAAGTGGTAAGCTAAAGAAACCATAGCTAAAACATATAAAATAACCATGTACAAATCTTTAAATGTTACCTTCATCACGGCATACAAATCTTCATGACCATTTGCATCAACAGTTGGAATACCCGTAAAACGAGAAACTACCCAAAACTGAGACAAGTGAACAATTAGGAAAATTAGCAATAACGTACCTAATAAACCCATAGAACGAGAATACCATTTACTGTTTGCATTACCATTAGTATAGGCGTATTTAACTGGTCTTGCAGCTTGATTTTGGAACGTTAAACGTGCTCCCTGCACAATGTGCAGTAATAAACCAGCCATTAAAACAACTTCCATTGCTCTAATAATCCAATTGGTTGCCATAAAATGAGCTCCTTCATTAAAAAGAACACCAGTATTATCAAAAAATACAAACGCATTTAAGAAACAGTGTACTAATAAAAAAGAGATTAGAAAAAGGCCTGTAAGCCCCATAATTAATTTTTTTCCTATAGATGAGGAAAAAGCATTTGCGATACTACCCATTAGCTTTCTTTATTTTTTATTCCGTTAGTACAAAAGTATTTAAAATATGATTTAAAATAGACATACTAGTTGCAAAAACACAACAAATAATCTATTTAGAAACATTCTAAAAAAAAGAAGCCTTTAAAGTGAAAAATGAACAATAAAAATTGATTATAATCAAACAAAAAGGGAATGGCAAAAGCCACTCCCTCATTTATAACAGGTTATTAATTTACTTATTGAATGGTAATCGCAAAAACTCCTCTCTCACTAACTCCCGCAACTGTTATTCTTCCATCTTTAGATGTTGGTAAAGCTTTTTCTACATCGGCAGTACTATTAACCGCTTTTCCATTAATTTTAGTAATTACTAATCCGGTACCAAAATCATAATAATCGAATAATTTTCCTGGCTCAACTTTAGTTACTACCACACCTCCAGAAATACTATACTTAGATTTAATTGCTGCTGAAGCTGGGGTAAAACTTGCACCTAAATCGTTTAAAGAGATACCTGTAGATTTATTAGCATTCATATCTACACCTTTTGATGCTAATTCCATGCTTTTACTTTCTGGCTTAAGTGTAACTGTAACATTCTTCAATCCACCATCAGCTTTCAATACTGCTAAATTAACTTTATCGCCAGGGCGCATACGTCCAATTTTTTCTTGTAAATCTGGCGAATCGTAAATTTCAACACCTTCTACTTTTTTAATGATATCGCCTTCTTTAATACCGGCAGCAGCAGCGCCACCATCAGGAATTACACTATTTACATACAATCCGTTAATATCTTTTACTTTTAATTTCTCAGCAACATCAGAATCTAATGCCTGAAAAGTCACACCAATATAACCTCTTTTTACTTCGCCATATTGCTTAAAATCTTCTAATATCTTTTTTGCCAAGTTAACTGGTATCGCAAATCCATAACCTTCACTTCTTCCACTTTGCGAAGCAATAGCAGCGTTAATACCAATTAATTCGCCGTTTGAATTTACCAAAGCTCCACCACTATTACCTGGATTAATTGCTGCATCAGTTTGTATATATGATTCTATCGCATTATTTGCAGCACGATTAGGAACTTTTCCTGTACGTTGCATCTCCATATATTCTTCCTCAGTCAACGAATTATTTTCTCTATTTAAAATACCAATATTTCTAGCTTTAGCGCTAACAATACCAGCTGTTACAGTAGTTTGTAAATCTAGCGGGAAACCAACCGCTAATACCCATTCGCCTACCTGAACATTATCAGAATTTCCCATTTTTACAAATGGCAAACCAGTTACATCAACCTTTATTAAAGCTAAATCTGTATTTTTATCCTTACCTATTACTTTAGCTGACACTTTGCGTTTATTGGCTAATACAACTTCTATTTTATCAGCCCCATCTACAACATGATTATTGGTCACAATATATCCATCAGCTGTTAAAATAACGCCCGAACCCGATGAAGCACGAGGAACAGAAGATCTACCGCCTCCACCTCTAAAAAATTGCTCAAACATATCAGCCATATCTCCGCCTCCACTTCTGGTTGAAGCTGATGTTGTACCAGAAACTGTTTTTATATGCACAACAGCCGGAGAAACTGCTGCTGCTGCTTGAACGAAATCTACAGTTCCTGCAGATGATATTTTAACTGGGTTATTGGCAAACATCATATTTTGCTTTTCAGTCAACGAATATTCATCATTATTGCGCTCTAATAGTTTATAAGCGCCAATTGCAACCGCACCACCTAAGAATGCAGCAAACACTATTAATCCTATTTTTTTCATTTGTTATATATATTTTGTCTATTTACGATTGAATTACTCAAATTTAATACCATATAAACGATATTTGTAATCTTATCACATCTGTTTTGTGTTAAAAAATGTTAAATCAAAATAAATAATTGATTTATCGTTCTAAGTAAACAAATATTCTCTAATTAAATGAAGAAACAATGAACATTAAATTCTCCAAATATCAAGGCGCAGGAAATGATTTCATTTTAATTGATCATCGTGAAAGTGAATTAAAGAACATTGAAAATAAGCTTGTAGCACAACTTTGCGACAGAAGATTTGGTATTGGAGCAGATGGATTAATGTTTTTAACTAATCATAATGATTACGATTTTGAGATGGTTTATTATAATGCCGACGGAAAAATAGGCAGCATGTGTGGTAATGGTGGTCGTTGTATTGTTGCTTTTGCTAAAAGCCTCGGTATTATTGACTTTGAAACTGATTTTTTGGCAGTCGATGGCCCACATTATGCCAAAATTTCAACTGAAGGCAATTGGGTTGAATTACAAATGATTGATGTTGATAGTATCAATAAAGATGGAAATGCATTTGTTTTAAATACCGGGTCTCCACATTATGTAGCTCAAGTTGATAATCTAGCTTCGCTTGATGTGTTTAAAATAGGTAAAGATATCCGAAACAATGACACTTATAAACAAGAAGGAATTAATGTAAATTTTGTTGAAAATAAAGAAGATTATCTTTTTGTAAGAACTTTTGAGCGTGGAGTTGAAGACGAGACTTATGCTTGTGGAACTGGAGTTACAGCAGTGGCCATGGCAATGGCGCAACAAAAAGCACCTGGTTATATCGAAACTCCTATTAAAGTTTTAGGTGGCAAGTTGCAAGTTAACTTTAATTATGACGGCAATAAATTTACCAATGTGTTTTTATGCGGACCAGCAGAAAAGGTGTTTGATGGAGAAATAGATTTATAAAGTTTCGTCATTTAGTTTCCTTCAGCCAAATAAGCCGCAATAGCAATCTTAATTTCACCAAAAGAATACGCTCTACCTAAATGTTCGCGAATTTCATTCATTTTTATAGTTTTCAATTTTACAATTGTTGTCACTATTTCTGCCAACTTTTTAGCTGCTATAACTTGATCTGCACTAATTTCTTGTTTTGCAATAAAGTAAGCTAAATGTCCTTCAATGGTGCTTTGCGTCATTTTTCGTTCGATAGCAATTTCCATTGGTGTTTTCCCTTCTCTTAACAGTATTAAAGTAACTTCTTTAGTGTCAATCTTAGGCGTTTTAGGTTCTTTAGCTTTTTTAACGCTTTTAGTTTTGCTATAAAACTCATCGGTTGGCGCACGAAATTCTTCTTTATTTGGCAAGGTGTAGGCTTGTTTAATCTGCTCTTCCCTTTTTGCGCTATTATATAAACTCAACACTTGTTCTTTGGTAAGTTCTACCCCCGTATTTGCCGCCTCTAGCATAGCCTTTGCTTTACGTATTTTTCTAAATTGTTCGTAAAACATTGCCTCCATATCTATCAGCTCTGCTAAAAATTCTTTTGTTTGTTTTTGAGTTTTTGCAATTTCTATCAATTCAAAAATAGAATCGCTCATTTGAGCTAACTGTGGATTAAAATAGTTCTCTGCAGCCGCCGTTCTTTCTAAAAGCAATGCTAAGCGCTCGGTATTTCCAACAATAAATAATTTTTCTATCTGCTTTAAAAACTTATCAGCATTTACTTTTAAAGCAATTAAGTCTTGTTGTAATTTAACTGCCCAAGGTAAATGTGTTTGTTTAGTAGATCTTTTTTCGTCTTTGGTATAACTAAAAACGTGCTCAAAAACATAATTATCTAACACTACAAAATTAAAACTTTGCAACAAAGAGAACTTTAAGTATGAATCGCTTTCTTTTTGAAGTTGTATCGCTAAATCCTCTTGTTGATCTTTAGTTTTAGCGAAATAAGTTACATTTTGATCTTGCCTAATTCCTCTATTACCAATTAGGGAAGTTAATATTAAGCCATCTAAAGAGCGTAAACGTGAAAGTGCAACATAAATTTGTCCAGGAGCAAAAGCATCACCAATATCTATAATTGCTTTGTCAAAAGTTAAACCCTGACTTTTATGTACAGTAATTGCCCAAGCCAATTTTAAAGGAAATTGGGTAAATGTACCAGCAACTTCTTCTTCAATCTCATTAGTGGTTTTATTGGTCGTATATTTAATATTCTTCCAAGTAAATTTATCTAAAATTAAGTTATAACGAGCTCCATCCGGCAAAACTTCAATCGCATCATCACTCAACTTTTTAACCACAGCAATTTTGCCATTAAAAAATCTTTGCTCACCTGTGGGATCATTTTTCACAAACATTACTTGTGCGCCAACCTTCAACTCTAATGTTTTTTCTACAGGATAAGCACTTTCAGCAAAATCCTTATCTACAATCGCGTTGTAGAAATAAGATTTACCATCTAATTCTTTTAAGCTGTTTTTATTTAAAGTATCTGCTTTATTGTTATGTGTAGTTAAAGTAATGTAATTTTCAGTTAAATCTGGCTGATAGTTTTCTTTATAATATGTTTTAAGCAGAGCAATATCTTGATCCGTAACTTGATTATTTCTTAAATTATTTAAGAGATGAATAAATGTATCATCCGCCTGCCGATATATTTTTTCGAGTTCGATGTATAGTGGTTGATTTTGTGCTAATGCCAAGGCATCAAAAAAGAAAGCACTTTTATAAAATTGGCTTAGTAAATTCCATTCATCATTTTTAACCACTGGTGGCAACTGATGTAAATCACCAATAAACAAAACTTGTACGCCACCAAATCCTGCATTATTCTTACGAATATAGCGCAAAACCATATCAATTGCATCTAATAAATCTGCTCTAAGCATACTTACTTCATCTATAATCAGCAATTCTAAATCCAGTAAAATACGTCGCTTTGTGGCGTTCATATTCAAATGCTTAACAATAGATTTTGGTGTATGATAATGTTGCTGAGTAGTAATTTCGGGTGCCACTTTAGGCAAAAATGTACCGAAAGGAAGCTGAAATAAAGAATGAATGGTTACACCTGCAGCATTGATGGCAGCAATACCAGTAGGCGCCACAATAACTGCCTTTTTATGTGTTAAGCTAGTTAGATTTCTTAAAAAAGTAGTTTTACCTGTCCCTGCTTTTCCAGTTAAGAAAATATGACGAGCTGTAAGATTGATGAATTTGGCAGCAAGTTCGGCAGGTTGAAGGTGTTCTATTGATTGAGGCATTGTAGATCTAATTCACAGGCTGTCCAATATACAGCTTTCAAACTTCTAATGTTAAAGATTTGTATATAAATCTTTGATTAAAGTTGACCATTAACTGATTACTAAGTCGTAGGCTACTAATTCACAGCTAAACAGTCTACATACTAATTGTAAATTTTATCAGCGTATTATATTGGATAGGTTTGAGTATAACTAATTAGAATTAATAAAAAGAGCCTACTCAGCTCAAATGTTAAATAATGCTAAATAATGTTAAAATTTTATAACTAAAGTTTTAATACTAAAGATTTAGTTATATATTAGCTCAACCAAACAAAACAAATTATGAAAATTTTTAGTCTTACATTACTACTCTCCTTGTGTTTGAGTGCTACTATTTTTGCTCAAAATCCAAATACCATAAAAGGTATTGTTTCAGACACCTCAAGTTTTACTAGACTGCAAAATGCCACCATTAGTATTTTAAATGCTAAAGACTCTACTTTATACAAATATACTAGAGCGGCAGAGAATGGAACATTCTCAATTGCACCTATGAAAAAGGGTAATTTTATTTTATTACTTACCTATCCAAATTATGTTGACTATGTAGCGCCTTTTACCTTAACTGAGGAAAAAAATAGTTTAGATTTTAAATTAATCAACATGGATTCGAAAGCAAATTTGCTCAAAGAAGTGATTTTTAAAGGACAAGCTACGGCCATAAAAATAAAAGGAGATACTACAGAATTTAATGCTGCAGCCTACACCATTCAACCCAATGATAAGGTTGAGGATTTAATTAAAAAATTTCCAGGTATGCAAATAGATAAAGACGGTAAAATAACTGCACAAGGCAAAACAGTTTCTAAAGTTTTGGTTGATGGGGCCGAGTTTTTTGGTGATGACCCCACCTTAGTAACCAAAAACTTAAGAGCTGATATGGTTGACAAAGTACAGCTGTTTGACAAGAGCAGTGACCAAGCAGCTTTTACTGGTGTAGATGACGGAAATAAACAAACCACCTTAAATATTCAACTTAAAGAGAGTGCAAAAAATGGATACTTTGGCAAAGTAGACCTTGGAGTAGGAACAGAAGGGTTTTATGATGGTCAGCTCATGTTTAATAAATTTAAAGCAAAGCAAAAATTTTCAATTTATGGCACTACTGGGAATAATGGTAGAACTGGATTAGATTGGGATGATGCCAATAAATATGGTTCAGGAAGCGGAAACGTTGAGTTTATGGATGGTGGCATGATGGTATTTTATGGCGGAGGTGATGATATGGATTATGGTGGCGGATACTTTGGAGAAGGAATACCTACATCAAGAAATGGAGGCGCTCATTATGACACTAAGTGGAACAAGGATAAGGAAACCATAAATACCAACTATAAAATTGGAAGTTTAGGTGTAAAGGCTAATAAAAATACGCTTAACCAAAATAATTTACCTACTGGCATTATCAATACCAACAGTGATGATTTAACTGATAATTATTCATTCCGACAAAAATTAGATGCCACTTATACTATAAAACTTGATACAAGCTCTAATTTAAAAATTATTGTAGATGGAACATTAAAAAACAGCACTTCAAAATCCCAAAATACTTCAATAGGTTCTAGAATTAATAACACCTTATTAAATACAAGTAATAGAACTAATGATAATGAAGGCGAAGAACAAGCATTTAATGTTTCTGCCCTATACAACAGAAAACTTAAAAAACTAGGGAGAAATTTCTCTATTAATTTAAGTCAAAGAATTAATAAAAAGAATAGTGAAGGTTATTTAAAATCGCTGAATAATTTCTACGACACCAACGAAAACCTAACAAATAGTGAAAGAATTGATCAATTAAAAACTAATGATATAACAACAAATTCGTTTAGTTCGAACTTTACTTATAACGAACCAATAACCAAAGATTTATCATTAGTATTTAATTATGGAATTAGTTACAATAATAGCCAAGCTGATAAAAAATCTTACAATGCATCTGTACCTGGTAGATATGATTTATTAGATACAGAATATAGTAATGATTTTACAGCTAATCAATTAATAAATCAAGGTGGCGCTATTTTTAATTATAGAAAACCTAAGACTACTATAAACTTTGGCACCAGAATAAGCGCAATTAATTTTGATCAGTTTGAAGCTTACTCCAATCAAAAATATAAAAGAAGTTTTATCAACTGGACGCCACAAGCATCCTATCAATACAAATTTTCGGCACAACGTTCATTAAGGTTTGGTTATAACGGTTATACTAATCAACCAACTGTTGAGCAATTACAACCAGTTAAAGTAAATACGGATCCTTTAAATATTCCATTAGGAAATCCTAATTTAAAACCATCATATAACAACTCCCTTAATATCAATTATAATTCTTATAAAATGTTAACTAATCAATCTTTATATGTAAGTGGTAACTTTAGTTTTGTTAATAATCAGATTGTAAACAATACCTCTACAGATGCAGAAGGTAGATCCATTCGTCAATCAATCAATTTAACCGAAAAAACGCCTTTTAATTTTAATATGTTTAGTTACATCAGCAAAAAAATTAAAGCACTTGGCATAGATGCAGGATTAAATTTAAGTACAGGTGGAGGCAAGAGTTATAGTTATATTAATCAGTCTCTCAATGAAACATATTCTTTTAGGCTTAATCCTTCGTTACAAATAAGCAGATTTAAAGATAAATTTGAATTTAATTTACAATTCGGACCAAGTTACAGTTTACAAGAAGCATCCATACAGAAAAACTTGAACAATGAGGGTTGGGGTTCATCTGGCTATGGCTCGTTCAAAATTGTTTTACCAAAAAAAATAACGATATCATCTGATGCTAGATATACCTACTCTCCAAAAACAGCATCATTTAACAATAGTAATGAACAGATCATTATCAATGCAGAACTTTCTAAAAGTTTCTTTAAAAAAAATGATCTTACTTTAAAAGTTAAAGGAAATGATCTATTAAACCAAAATAAAGGTTTTAATAGATATGCATCAGGCAATTCAATTACACAGACCAGTTATAATACCATTACCAGATATTATATGTTCTCCTTAATATGGGATTTTAATAAAATGGGTGAAACTAAATAAAAACTTATTATTATGAAAAAATTAAATCTAATTATATTTTCTTTATTGTGCACTAGCACATTTGCATTGGCACAAAATGCTCGCTTTATAACACAAGGCACTATTAAATACGAGAAGAAAGTTAACATGTTCGCTTTGTATAAAGAACAAATAAAAAAATATCCCAGCGAAACGTACTATCAAAGAATTTTTGAAGAGTACCAAAAAACTAATCCTCAATTTAAAACTTTAAAAAGTAATTTAACTTTTTCGAAAGATCATACATATTATAAGCCTGAAGAGGAAACTACTGGCACAAACAATATGTTTGGGAATTTTGTACAAACTCAACAAAATAATATCATTTACACCAACACCAAAGAAGGTTTTAGCACTGCCCAAAAAAAGGTTTACGAAGAAACCTTTTTATTAAAAGATAGCACGCGTAAAATTAATTGGAAGATTACTG
>JAIELS010000088.1 GCA_019752795.1 Sphingobacteriaceae bacterium | reverse complement strand
CCTTTAGGATAAGGATAATAAACAAAATTAGCTCCTTCTGGTACGATAACAAAAACACACATATAGTTTTCTGGCTTTTTATAGCTTTTCAAAAATTGATCTTTTTTATCAGGGTGGATAATTCCTTTTTGTATAAACTCTTCTAAAGTTGAAGCTTGTATCGTCCAATCTGTATTTAAATCTGCTTTATTTAAAATCATTTCTCCTATACTAACTTCGTGTTGGTGCGCAATAAAAATAGGATTTAAAGATATCCCTTCTACCATAATCTCTACAGCAACCTCTTTAATGGAATCAGCATAAAAAGTCAAGTCTTTTTCTAAACTTAACAACGGACTTTTCTTTTCTTTTTTTGGTTCGCCATTTTCATCTTGGCTAAAATTTCCTAATAATTCTTGAGATTCCATATTTTAAAACTTAATCGTTTTCTTGAGGATAATAAATTCGTTATCAATTAAAGTATATGCTTGCAAACTATAGCTTTATGATGATATTATAAATTTGGTTTTAACTGTAATAAAACAACATTTTCTACATGTTGCGTATGCGGAAACATATCTACAGGTTTAATTCGAACTACATCGTACTTCTCTTTTAACAAAGCTAAATCACGAGCTTGTGTTGCAGCATTACAACTTACATAAACAATTTTTTCTGCTTCCATTTCTAGCAATCGTTCTACTACATCGGTATGCATTCCTGCTCTCGGCGGATCAGTAATTACCACATCTGGCTTTCCATGTTCATTAATAAAATGAGGTGTTAAAATATCTTTCATATCACCTGCATAAAAGATGGTATTATTTATTCCATTTAACTCTGCATTAAATTTTGCATCTTCAATCGCCGTTGGTACATACTCAATTCCAACAACTTGCTTTACGCTTGTAGCAACAAAATTTGCAATTGTGCCTGCTCCAGTATATAAATCATACACCAATTCATCGCCCTTAAAACCTGCAAACTCTTTGGTTATTTTATATAACTCGTACGCTTGAGCTGAGTTAGTCTGATAAAATGATTTTGCACCAATTTTAAACTTCACATTACCCCCGTTTTCTAAAGGCATTTGCTCAAAAATATGATCTCTACCAGCATAGGTAATTACATCCTGATCGAAAATTGTATCATTTTTCTTTTGGTTTTCGATATAAAGTAAAGCTGTAATTTCTGGAAATGAAACTTTTAAATGTTCCATCATTCCTTTAATTTGCTCTTGTTCTGCATAAGCAAAAACAACAACAACCATTACCTCACCAGTAGACGAAGTTCTAATAATTAAATTTCTTAAAGCACCTTCGTGGTTGCGTAAATCGTAAAAACTTAACTCATTTGCTAAAGCGTATTCTCGAACACTTAAACGTATATTGTTACTAGGTTCTGTTTGTAAATAACAATGTTGTATATCTAAAATTTTATCGAAACGAAGCGGAACATGAAAACCTAAGGCGTTCATTTCTCTACTATCATCTTCAATTTGCATGTCGGTTGCATTTAACCAACGTTTATTGCTAAAAGTATATTCTAATTTATTGCGGTAATACTTATTTTCTGCCGAACCCAAAATTGGTTCCATAGACGAAGTATCGATTTTAGCTAAACGCTGTAAAGCCGCTTCTACATTTTTTTGTTTAAAACGCAATTGAGCAGCATAGTCCATGTGTTGCCATTTACAACCACCACAGGTACCAAAATGACTGCAAAATGGATCAACACGATGCGCTGATTTTGTTTGTACATTTTCTATAATCGCTTCGGCAAAATTCTTTTTCTTTTTAACCACACGAATATCAACAACATCGCCTGGAACGGCTTTGTCAACAAAAATCACCAATTCATCGGCTTTGCCTACGCCTTTTCCTTCTTCTGCAATGTCAATAATGCTTAATCCTGCAATACGGATTGGCTCAGCATTTCTTCTGTTTCTACTCATTGCTGCAAATATAAGTAAAAGCTGAAAGACTACAGCAGAAAGACTTAAGGAGCATGATTAAATATACAAAGTAGAGAAAATGAAGCGTAGAATTACCATACGAGTTAGAGCACTCGTTAAAGACAAAATTTTAACCGAATTTCTTACTTGCCAAAAACTTTAAGGATTAATCCAAAAAAACCTTCAACTAAGTTAAAACTCATGTCAAATTGTTCATCAACCATTACAGATATTTCTAAAACTTCTCTACTCATTGCATTATATGTTGATTATTACACAAATATAGCAATTTTCATACCAAATACCAAAATGGTATATATTATGTTTATATAAAGAAATGGTTAAATATAAAATTCAGTTTGATGCTAAATTTAGGACGTTGAAGTAAATTGTCTTGCCATAAAAAAAGCGTTCACAAATATTGGGAATAGAATAAACAGAAAAAAGGATTAATATTTCAATAATAGACTTCTTATATATTTCGCGAAATCTTCCTTTCCAATGCCATTTACTCTTTTAAGCGTATCAAAATAGTCTTCTTGAGGTTGTGGACTAAAAAGTTTTTTAATACCAGAAACACCAAATTTTTCTTCAATATCTTTACAAACTAAGGCACTCAAAATATAAGTAATTGGAACACCATGATCTACTCTTACCTTAAAGTCGGTAGCCAAACCTAATAAATCATCTTTAGGATTTTGATTGATGTAATTTTTAGCGAAAGCTGCTAATTTTTCAAGAACCACCCCTCCAGAACCGCCTATATAAGTTGCATATCCTTCATCAACAATCCTAGTAGAATGTTCAAATAGCTTCGCTGTATAAAAATGGATTACTTCATGTTCATATAATTCAGAATTATTACCTGCATAAAGCGTATTTGTCCACCATTCTGCTAACCCACCCGCCATGGAGTAATACATATTTCCAATATAATCATATCCTAACATTTTAAACAATTGCTCTGGGTCATCACATTTATAATAAGTTATACTTATTGGTTTTGTATTAAGTTTTTTAGCAAAAGCTGAATTAAAATTATCCATAGCTTTTGCTTTAACTAAATCTAATTTATTTGGATAGATATATTTTATATTCCCTACTCTTGTTATATTAAAATTTCTTGTATTATAATCCAATGCGTTATAAAAATAATATCGTCCATTAACTTTACGTGCTTCAATGGTGGCTATTAAATTTAACATTGGAGTTAACTCATCTTCAACCTTTACCCCTATATAGGCAAGTTTAACGATATATTTTTGTTCAGTTATTGGTAATAAAGCTAACAGGGTTGGTGTAAAGAAATTCTTCCCATTTGGTAATCTACCTTCGGCATCTCTTAACCATTGGAAAGGTTCAAAGTTTGTTTTTAAATATGCAGAGTCTATATATGGATTTGGTTTTGAATAATCGTTTCTAGCTTTCAGGAATCCTTTTAATGACTCGGTTAACTCAGCTCTAATTAAATTATCAGGGATTAATAAATAAGAGGATTTGCCAACAATTAATGTTGAATCTGACACTTGACCAAAACAGAAATTAAGTTTAACCAAGCAACTAATAAAAATTATTAAAAACACTTTACTGTTCATTTGACGACCAATATAAGTGAAAAAATAATTAATATTAAAATTACTTCTTGAAAGCTGTTGAAATAAATTCAACCGGACGATTTAGCAAAACCTATAAAGCCGCTTTTACCAAATATGGCAATAACTCTTTTTGAAACGTTACGAAGTTCTTGCGTACATCGGCATCGCTAACAGAGGTAAAAGCGAAGGAGAAGACTATGCTTTTGCTGGCTTTTAGTAAAAATGCCAATCCGTCCCTACGAGCTGGGTTCTTTTTAAAGTGATCAAGTTCTAAATAAGCGGCTAACAAAAGCGCTTCTAATTGATCCGAAAGATGTTTTAAAAATTCTTGTGAGTTTGCATTTTCACGCACAAAATCCCAACCAATAAACTCATTACACGCCGTATAAGATAAACGGCAAGTTTTCATTACCAATGCTTTTAAATGTTCTTCTTCGTTTTCAAAAGTAACTTTATTGCTTATAATTTCATTTAAATTTACAGCTAGATAGTCCATTAAAATGGCATCCAAAACCTGCTCTTTACTATCAAAATATTTGTAAATAGTTGCCTTTGCTATGCGAGCTTTTTTAGCAATTTCATTTACACTGGTTTTATGGTAACCATATTTTCTGAACAGCTCTTTTGCTGCTCTAATGATACTTTCTTTTATTTTCTCTGGTTCCATTAATTATTAATATGAATTGTACCATTGCTAGCATTACCAGTAATGGTTACATTATATTGTTTTAGTGATGTTTTAGCTGGTGCCTTTACTGGAGCGCCATCAAATAAAGAATATCTAGCTCCAGAAGCAATATCTGTTGCTGTTAAATTAGGATCATCAATTACAATCGCATTTTTTTGTTCAGGGTTAACCGTACTGCAACGGTCATAAGCTACATAAGCATTATCTGCTCTGCGGTAAATTATAATTCCGGCAACACCGCCATTAATGGTTACAGCTCCACCCGCGGTACTTAATCTACTCAATCTCGGATCAGTTAAAGGAGAACTAAAATTTACAGGTATATTGGGTATCAAATTATTTTCCTTCGCACAAGAAATACAAAAGAAAATAACAACCAATAAACCTAAAATCTTTTTCATCTAAATTATTGCTGATTTATATTGCTTTAAAAAGCGCACATCATTCTCAGAGAATAAGCGTAAATCTTTAATTTCAAATTTCAAATTGGCAATCCGTTCAATTCCCATTCCGAACGCAAAACCACTATATTTTTTACTATCAATACCACAATTATCTAAAACATTAGGATCTACCATACCGCAGCCTAAAATTTCTACCCAACCACTATATTTACACAATTGACAGCCGGCACCTTTACAAATTGTACAAGAAATATCCATCTCGGCACTTGGCTCTGTAAATGGAAAATATGACGGACGGAAACGAACTTTAGTTCCTTCTCCGTATAGCTCCTGAACGAAATAAAATAACGTTTGTTTTAAATCTGCAAATGAAACATTCTAATCAACATACAAACCTTCTACTTGATGAAAAAAACAATGTGCTCTTGCAGAAATTGCTTCGTTACGGTAAACACGACCAGGCATTAATGCTCTAAATGGTGGCTGACCAGCTTCCATCATACGTACTTGTACAGATGAAGTATGTGTACGCAAAGCGATATCTCCCTTTTCTCCTCCTTTTTTGATAAAGAAAGTATCTTGCATATCTCTAGCAGGATGTTCTTCAGGAAAATTTAAAGCAGAGAAATTATGCCAATCGTCTTCTATTTCAGGGCCTTCTGCAACAACGAACCCTAATTTATTAAAAATTTCTACAATCTCTCTTCTTACTAAAGCCAAAGGATGACGAGCACCAATTTCAAAACCTTCTCCAGGTAAAGTCATGTCTAATCCTAAGTCTTCAGCCTTTAATCCTGATTGTCCAACACTTTCATTTAAGGCTTGATATTTTGCTTCTGCTAATTGCTTAAACTCATTTAATACTTTACCAAGCGTTCTCTTTTCTTCAGGAGAAACAGCCTTAAATTCATCAAAAATATCTTTGATAATTCCTTTTGTCCCTAAAAAACGAATACGAAATTGTTCCAGCTCATCGGCACTTGTGGTGTCAAATGCATTGATCTCTGCGGTATATTGTGTGATCTGGTCTTGTAACATGCCTCAAAGATACAGCATTTAATAGAAATAATTTATAGCTAATGAGTCCAAATATTAACTTCAATCCTATTTATTACAAGAAAATGAACCGACTAAGTGAAAATTGGCTTTATTTTAAGTTTACATTAAAATAATCAACCACTTCTTTTAACACTAAATTAAATTTTAAAGTAAATTGATGATCAGCGCCTGCAATTTGAACAAATTTATTAGGCACATTTAAACTATTCAATTTTGAAGTAAAAGCATCAAAAGTAGCCCTGTCTTGTTTAGGTAAATCACCCACGGAATTAAGTTCAGGAAATACAGTTAAAGTAGGCACTTTTTGAGCTGCATTAGCCACATAAATTGGACTAATTTCTTTGTAATATGAAATATTAGCTTGTTTAACTTCATAACCGGTATAACGATAACCACTTTCTAAAATATAGTCAGGTAAAACAAGTTGTAAAATTAAATCTGGAACATCTGGGAAAGTTTGGTCTAGAGCCCCTGCCAAATTAGCAACAGCTTTTACTTTATTGGTATTTCTTATATCATAAGCATACAACAGCGCAAGTGTAGCACCGGCACTATGCCCAGCTATTGCAATTTTACTTTCACTTACTTGCCACTCTTTTGCATGTGCTAATACATAATCTACTGCTAAACTTACATCACTAACTTGATCTTTAACTTTTACAGCACTCGCTAAATGCAAAGGTGGAGAACTATATAAACCTGTTTGATCTACCAATCTATAATTTAAATTTACAACAGCAAAATCTTCTCTTACCAACTCTTTAACTACAGCTGTAAAATCACTTTTATCACCTTCTACAAAACTTCCACCGTGAATAAATATAATTAGTTTTGTATTTGCTGTGCGATTTGTGGGTAAATATACATCCATCTTTTGGGCTGCGTTACCACCGTAAGAAAGATCTAAAATATCCTTAGCAGCCGTTATAATTTCTGGATTTATTTTTTTAGGCTCGTCTTTTTTACAAGAAGAACAAACAATTAATAAACAAAAAAAGAAATAAGTTAGCTTAAAGGATATTTTCATCAGTATATAGTTGTTTTTTATCGGTTATGAAGCTATCATGAGCATAGTCATTTCGGTTTGTGAGTGGTATACTCATGATGGTTTCATTTGATAACCAATTTTAAATAACACCCAATTCTTTACCCACTTTGGTAAATGCAGCAATTGCTTTATCTAAATGATGTTGCTCATGAGCTGCAGAAAGTTGCACTCTAATTCTTGCCTTTCCTTGCCCTACAACTGGATAGAAAAACCCTACCACATAAATACCTTCTTCTAACATTTTTGCAGCAAATGATTGTGCAATTTTTGCATCATAAAGCATAACCGGTACAATTGGATGAAAACCAGGTTTAATATCAAAACCAGCAGCTGTCATTTTTTCGCGGAAATATTTGGTATTACTTTCTAATTTATCTCTCAACGAAGTTGTTTCACTTAACATATCCAAAACTGCAACAGAAGCTCCGGCAATTGCAGGGGCCAAAGTGTTAGAGAATAAGTAAGGACGAGAACGCTGACGAAGCATATCAATAATTTCTTTTTTCCCAGAAGTAAATCCGCCAGATGCGCCACCTAAAGCTTTACCTAAAGTTCCGGTAATGATATCTATGCGATCCATCACATCAAAATGCTCGTGCGTTCCTCTACCATTTTTACCTATAAAACCTGTACAATGCGATTCATCAATCATTACTAGGGCTTCGTATTTATCTGCTAAATCGCAAATTTGGTCTAAAGGCGCAACAGAGCCATCCATAGAAAAAGCACCATCGGTTACTATAATTCTATGGCGACAATCTTTAGCCGCAATTAATTGTTGTTCTAAATCTGCCATATCAGCATTTTTATAACGGAAGCGCTGTGCTTTACACAAACGAACTCCATCTATAATCGACGCATGATTCAATTCATCAGAAATAATCGCATCTTCAGCACCAAATAATGGTTCGAAAACACCTCCATTTGCATCAAAAGCAGCCGCATAAAGAATAGTGTCTTCTGTACCTAAAAACGTTGATATTTTTGCTTCTAACTCCTTGTGTATATTTTGAGTACCACAAATAAAACGTACCGAAGACATTCCATAACCGTAATCGTCTATCGCTTTTTTAGCAGCTTCAATTACCATGGGGTGAGATGATAAGCCCAAATAATTATTTGCACAAAAATTAATCACTTCTGCTCCAGAACTTACTTTAATTTCTGCACCTTGTGGTGTAGTAATTATTCTTTCTCTTTTATATAAACCAGCGTTTTCAATTTCTTCAAGTTCCTTTTGCAGAACGGGTTGTAATGTTTTATACATAATTATTTTATTTTGGGCGCAACCATTTAACCATAAATTAACTCTACAAATATAATATATTACATGTTAACAAACTTTAACAGTTTATTTTCGTTTAAATTTTAGCATAAATTATATCTTTAGCATACATATGAATAAAATATACCTCTCCTTAATTTTCTGCTTAACATTAGTTAGCTCAGCTTTTGCTCAATATCAGATTAGTGGAAAAATTACAGCTAGCGATGGAGAAGTTATTCCATTTGCTTCAATTTATATTAAAAACACAACCACAGGTGTTTCTGCTAATGTAGATGGCATATACAAATTAACTGTAAACAAAGGTACTGTCACTTTAATTTTTAAAGCGATAGGCTATAAATCTGCTGAAAAAACGATTAATGTTACAGCGAACACAACCGCTAACGAGGTCTTGACTACCGAAAGTTATACATTAAATAGCGTAGTTATTAAAGCTAATGCTGAAGACCCGGCTTATGAAATAATTAGACAAGCAATTAAAAATAGAAAAAAACATTTAAATGAAGTAGAGGCTTTTAGCACCGATGTTTACATTAAAGGCTTACAAAAACTAGTAGGTGCACCAAAAAAATTCTTCGGTATTGATGTGCAAAAAACCTTAGACTTAGACACAAATAGAAAAGGAATTTTATACTTGTCAGAGTCTCAATCAAATTTTAGCTTCAAACGCCCAAATAAAGTTCACGAAGAAATGGTTTCTTCAAAGGTTTCGGGAATGAATAATGCATTTAGCTTCAATAAAGCATCTGACATGCTCATTAATTTTTACGAAAACTTATTACTGGAAGGTAGTGGCTTGAGTTCTAGAAGTTTTGTATCACCAATTGCAGAAAATGCACTATTTTATTACAAGTATAAATTATTAGGTACTACAGAAGAAAATGGTATCACTCTTAATAAAATAGAGATCATCCCTCGTAGAAAAAACGACCCTGTTTTTAGAGGTGTGATTTATATAGCAGATGAAAGTTGGCGTTTAGTAGGTACCAATGTGTATTTAACAGAAGATGCGGGAATTAACTTTGTTGACACCTTAAACATTAGTCAAGAGTTTAACAAAGTTGAAAATACTTATATGCCACATAACATGACCTTTCAATTTAAAGGTAACGCTTTAGGTTTCAAATTTGAAGGCTATTTTGTGAGCATTTATAACAACTATAAAATTAATCCAAATTTTCCTAAAAATTATTTTACACCAGAAATTTTAAAGATTACAAGAGCTGTAAATAAAAAAGATTCTCTTTATTGGATGAATAACAGACCTATTCCTTTAACACAAGAAGAACAATATGACTACAAAAGGAAAGACAGCATCGCTTTACTTAAAACATCTAAACCTTATTTAGATTCTCTAGAGCGTAAAAACAATAAATTTAGTATGGGAAAATTATTCATGACTGGTTACAGCATCAACAACCGATATGAGAAAAAGTACATTTATTTCGACCCACTTATTACTTCTATATTTTTTAACACTGTTGAGGGGCTGGCATTTAAATATGGCGTAACTTATCGTAAAAATTTAGCAGATAGAAAGAGTTACAGTATTACACCACAAATAAGATATGGCTTCTCAAACCATTTATTAACAGCAAACCTATCAGGTTCATACTATTATGACCCACTAAAGCGAGCAACTGTTAGTGCTAGTTTTGGATCTGAGATTGATGATTTGAATAGATACGGAACAATGAGTTTAAGATCAAACACCATTAATACTTTACTATTTGAAAAAAATCTGCCAAAATTTTATAAAAAAGAATATGCTACAATTGGTTTAAATAGAGAACTAGCAGATGGCTTACAAGCTAATTTAACAGTTGATTATGCTAGAAATTCTACTTTAAAAAATACAAGCAATTATAAACTCAGAGATCTTAAAGATGAAGAATACACATCAAACAATCCATTTACACCAACTATAGAAACCCCTTTATTCCCTACTTACAACTCTTTTAATATTTCAGCAACATTGTCTTATACCATCGGACAAACTTATATTACAAGACCTGATGGTAAATTTTATCAAGAATCAAAATTTCCTCGGTTTCAGTTAAATTATAGAAAAGGCATTAAAAATGTACTGAATAGTGATGTAGACTATGATTATTTAGGCTTCGAAATTTATCAACAAAAAATTAGCACCGGTTTATTAGGTTATTTTTCTTTTACAGTTGGAGCGGGAAAATTCTTAAATAACAATGTAGTTTATTATCCAGAAAGCAAACATTTTAGAGGTAACAATTCAACTGTTTTTCCTCCAAATTTAAGGAAGTTTAGATTTTTAGACTTTTACCAGTACAGCACGGATAAACACTTTGCCGAAGCACATATTGAACACAACTTTGCTGGCTTCTTTCTTAATAAAATTCCATTATTACGGAAACTTAAGCTTGAAGAAATTGTTGGTGCAAATTATTTAACACAGCCAAATAAAAAGAACTATAAAGAATTTTATTTTGGTGTAGAACGATTAGGTTTTGGTGTTAGTTATGGCTATTCTTATGATGGCAATAAAAAAGTTGATCAAGGATTTAGAATTGCTTATGGATTTTAATACTTGAAAAGGGTCTTTATAAATTAAGTATTTTATTTTGTGATATTCATCACAGCTTGATACTCTGTGCAAATTTTAATTATCTTTGCCTCATTAAACGCCGTTTGCAGCGGTATCAATGAATTATGACATATCAGACTTTACTTTATTATTGCTATTCTCCAATAGCAAATGCAGAACAATTTGCTGCAGATCATTTAACTTTTTGTAAATCTTTAAACTTAGTTGGCAGAATTATAGTCGCCGAAGAAGGATTAAACGGAACAATTTCTGGCACAAAAGAAGCTTGTGAAACTTACATGAATGCAATTCATGCAGATGAACGTTTTGCTAAAACAGAATTTAAAATAGATGAGGTTGCTGAACCTTCTTTTATTAAAATGCATTGCCGTTATAAAGAAGAAATCGTGTATTCTGGTTTAAGAGATACCAGTATCATCGACCCAAATAAAAAAACAGGAACATATCTAGAGCCGACTGAATTTAGTGAAATGCTAAATCGAGATGATGTGGTTGTTTTAGATGTACGCTCTAATTACGAGCATAATTTAGGCAGATTTAAAAATGCGATAACATTAGATATAGATAATTTTCGTGATTTTCCAGATCAAATTGAAGCTTTAGCTCAATACAAAGACAAAAAAATAATGACTTATTGTACTGGGGGTATTAAATGCGAAAAGGCTTCTGCTTTATTATTGCATCATGGCTTTAACGATGTATATCAATTACATGGAGGAATTATCAAATATGGTAAAGAAGCTGGTGGAAAAGACTTTGAAGGAAAGTGTTATGTTTTTGATAACCGTATTGCAATAGATGTTAATTCAGTTAATCCTAGCATTATATCTGTGTGTTACAACTGCGGCACTACATCCTCTAAAATGATTAATTGCGCTAATCCAGAATGCAATGAGCATATCACACAGTGTGATGATTGTGGCGATAAGTTGCAAGGCTGCTGTTCTGAAGTATGTACGACAAACCCTCGTAAACGTGAGTATGACGGCACTGGTTATTATGTAAAAGTACCACAACCTGTTGCACAAAAACTAAGCTAAAATAAAAGCCTCGTAATTTATAAATTACGAGGCTTTTATTCTTTATGTTAAGCTATATTTTTACTCAGCCATATTATGATAAACCGCCTGCACATCATCATCTTCTTCCAATTTATCAATCAATTTTAAAACATCTGCAACATGCTCTTCTGCAACTTCATGATGAGATAAAGCAATACGTTCTAATTTAGAACTTTTTAACTCAATTCCTTTTTCTTCTAGCGCTTTTTGTAAAGGACCAAAATTTTCGAAAGTTCCTTGAGCTACAACAATATCATTCCCTTCCTCATCTGCCTCAACATATAATTCTTCTAAACCAGAGTCAATTAGTTCAAACTCCAATTCTTCTAAATCTAAATCTTCTGCAGGTGCAAATCTAAATATAGATTTTCGGTTAAAAACAAAATCTAAAGACCCTGTTTTACCTAATGAACCATCAGTTTTATTAAAGTAACTACGCACATTTGCAACAGTACGATTTGTATTGTCTGTAGCAGTTTCAATTAAAACAGCAACTCCGTGAGGCGCATAACCTTCATAAACTATTTCTTCATAATTAGCCATAGATTTATCTGAAGCACGCTTAATTGCCGCCTCCACTCTATCTTTTGGCATGTTTACAGCTTTAGCATTTTGCATAGCTGTTCGTAAACGAGAGTTCGTCTCTGGATGAGGTCCAGATTCTTTTACCGCCATTACAATATCTTTTCCGATACGTGTAAACTGGACAGCCATTTTAGCCCAACGTTTAAATTTTCTTTCTTTTCTAAATTCGAATGCTCTTCCCATTTTTCTAGTATTGAGATATGAGTTGTGAGATATGAGACCTTACGCCCTCAGCCTTCCAGCTCTTTACCTTTATTTTTTATTATCTATTTCTTATTTGATCTTTCAGCTTTAGTCTTTTAGCTCTTTTTTATATTCTTCAACATATCTTCAGTCATTCTAACCAAATCAAATTCTGGTTTCCATAACCAATCTTTTATTGCATAACTATCATCAATAGATTGAGGCCAGCTATTGGCAATCTCTTGTCGAGGATCATTTTCGACGTAAGTTAATTTAAATTCAGGAATATGTTTACGAATTTCCGCAGCCAATACTTCTGGCGTAAAATTTACACCTCCAAAATTATAGCTAGATCTTATTGAAATCTGTTGTGCAGGCGCATCCATTAACTCTATTGTTCCTCTAATTGCATCGTCCATGTACATCATAGGCAATTCGGTAGTTGCAGATAAAAACGAAGCATAACTTCCTTTTTTTAATGCTTCATGAAAAATATGAATTGCATAATCTGTAGTTCCTCCTCCTGGCGCCGCTTTCCAGCTAATTAATCCAGGATAACGGATACTTCTTACATCTAAATTGTATTTCTGATGGTAATATTCGCACCAACGTTCTCCAGCCAACTTACTAATTCCATATACAGTATTAGGATCCATTGTACAATATTGAGGTGTATTTTGCTTTGGAGAATTTGGCCCAAAAACTGCAATAGAACTTGGCCAATATACTTTCGCCGTCTTATAAATTAATGCTAAGTCAAGCACATTTAACAAGCCATTCATATTTAAATCCCAAGCCAATTTCGGATTTTGTTCGCCAGTGGCAGACAATAAAGCGGCTAATAGATATACTTGTGTTGGTTTATATTTCTGGAAAATATCTTTAAGAACTTCCTTATCTAAAACATTCACAAACTCAAATGGTCCAGCATTTTTAGTTTCGTAGTCAGGTCTACGAATATCGCAAGCTACAACCTCATCATTACCATAAGCTTTGCGCAATGCCGTAACTAGTTCGGTGCCTATTTGACCATTAGAACCTATAACTAATATTTTCTCTTTCATACAATTAAGATAGGATGCAAAGGTAAAAAAATGATACATATCCTTATATCAACTAAAAAGATATTTTTTCATAATATGCTAATTCTGTATGCTAATTTTTACATGTACAATAAAGCTTTAAACAAACAATGAAGCACCCTTTTTAAAATCAAACTTAATATTTTTACTTATTTTTTTTTGACATTACTTGATGTTAATTTATTTTAAGTAATTTAATTGCTCAAAACTTTAACAAATCTTATGGACAGAAGAGAAGCCGTAAAAAGTGTTGCTTTCTTAATTGGAGGCGCACTATCTGCCACAACTATTGCCACTCTATTTGACAGTTGCAATGAACCTGGAAAACTTGCAGGAGAATTGTTTACTGCAGACCAACAAAAACTTATAACCGAACTAGCAGACATCATTATCCCCACAACAGCAAAATCTCCAGGAGCAAAAGCTGCTAATGTTGGCCCATTCATTACCATGATGATAAAAGATTGTTATCCGGAAGATGCTCAAAAAGCATTTGTAAAAGGATTAGAAGACTTAGAGGCTAATGCGAAAAAGGAATTCGGTAAATCTTTTCTTGAAATTTCTATAAAAGAACGAGAACAAATGGTTACCAAACTACGTGAAGTAACTATTGAAGCTCAGAAAGCAGAAAACACCAAAAACGATGAGGCTGCGAAATTAGGTAAAGGACCTAAGCAGGCAAATCCATTATCTATTAAAGAAAATCCAAAAACTACACCTCAGTTTTTTGCAATAGCTAGAGATTTAACAATGCTAGGCTTTTTTACATCAGAAGTTGGTGCAACACAAGCATACGAATATCTTGCAATACCTGGCCGTTATGATGGCTGTGTAGATCTAAAACCTGGTCAAAAAGTTTGGGCATAAACCTTATTATCATTTATAATGAATTTAAATACTAAAGCAACCGCACAAAACACTTATGATGCAATTGTAATTGGATCTGGAATTAGCGGTGGTTGGGCAGCAAAAGAATTAACAGAAAAGGGATTAAAAGTGTTAATGCTAGAGCGTGGCAGAAACATTGAACATATAAAAGATTATACCACGGCAATGAAAAAGCCATGGGAATTTGAGCATAGAGGTCGATTAACTGAAGATCAAAAAGCATCTCACCCAGTTCAAAAAAGAGATTACCCTTATCAAGAATACAATGAAAGTTTCTGGGTAAATGACTTAGAATGCCCTTATACGGAAGTAAAAAGGTTTGATTGGTATCGTGGTTTTCACGTTGGTGGAAAATCATTAATGTGGGGTCGCCAAAGTTACCGTTTAAGCGATTTAAATTTTGAAGAAAACGTAAAAGACGGACATGGTGTAGATTGGCCAATTCGCTATAAAGACATTGCACCTTGGTATGATTATGTTGAAAAATTTGCAGGGATTAGTGGTTCTGTAGAAAATTACCCACACTTACCAGATGGGCAGTTTTTACCTCCAATGGAAATGAACTGCGTAGAAAAATCGGTTAAAGAACGTATAGAAAAAAAATACAATAGAGGCCGTATTTTAACAATGGGCCGCGTAGCTAATTTAACAGTGCCGCATGGCGGAAGAGCGAGTTGTCAGTACAGAAACTTATGTAGTAGAGGCTGTCCTTATGGGGCATACTTTAGCACACAATCCTCTACCCTACCAGCCGCTGTTGCTACAGGAAACTTAACACTAAGACCATTTTCTTTGGTAAGTGAAATTATTTACGACAAAGAAACACAAAAAGCGAGTGGTGTTAGAATTATAGATTCTGAAACGATGGAAAACATCGAATATTTTGCAAAAATTGTTTTTGTAAATGGTTCTACTTTAGCCTCTACTTTTTTGTTATTAAATTCTACTTCGGCCGAACATCCAAATGGTTTAGGAAATGGAAGTGGCGAATTAGGTCACAATTTAATGGATCATCATTTCCGTTGTGGGGCATCTGGACAAGCAGAAGGTTTTGAGGATAAATATACTTATGGCAAAAGAGCAAATGGAATTTATGTACCACGTTATAGAAATGTAGGTAACGATAAACGTGATTATGTACGTGGTTTCGGTTATCAAGGTGGCGCTAGTCGTTCGGGTTGGCATAATGACATTGCAGAATTAGCTTTCGGTGGAGATTTTAAAGATTTAATTTCTACCCCAGGCAATTGGAATATGGGATTAGGCGGATTTGGAGAAACACTACCTTTCCATAAAAACCATGTTTACATAGACAAAACTAAAAAAGATAAATGGGGACAACATGTTTTAGCTATCGATTGTGAATTTGGGGAAAATGAAGCTAAAATGCGTGTTGATATGATGAACGATGCCGCAGAAATGCTAGAAGATGCCGGAATAAAAAATGTAGGTACTTATGACAATGGTTCTGAACCAGGCATGGCAATTCACGAAATGGGAACTGCCCGTATGGGACTTGACCCTAAAACTTCAGTACTTAACAAATGGAACCAAATGCATGAGGTTAAAAACGTTTTTGTAACAGACGGATCATGTATGACATCTGCAGCGTGTCAAAATCCATCTTTAACTTATATGGCATTAACCGCAAGGGCGTGTGATTTTGCTGTTAACGAATTGAAAAAAGGAAACCTTTAGAAAGCTAAAAGTGGAAAGCTGAAAGACTAAAGCATTACGAATATCGCTTTAAGCTTTGGTTTTTATTCTTTTAGCTCAAAAAACTATGAAAGAAAAAATAAGAATGGGCATGATTGGCGGTGGTAAACAGGCATTTATTGGTGCTGTTCATCGCATGGCTGCCAATCTTGATGGTTTAATTGAATTGAGTTGTGGTGCTTTTAGTTCCAATCCAGAAACTTCAAAAACATCTGGGGAAGAGTTATTCATACCAGCAAACAGAACTTATGGCTCTTATAAAGAATTATTTGAAAAGGAAAATCAATTACCAATTAACGAGAGAATTCATTTTGTTAGCATTGTAACACCTAACAATGTGCATTTCGAACCAGCAATGTTGGCATTAGAACACGGTTTTCATGTTTTAATAGATAAACCCATCTCGCTTACCTTAGCCGAAGCAAAAACACTGCAACAAAAGAGTAAAGAGACAGGTTTAATGGTTTGTTTAACTCATACTTATGCTGGCTATCCAATGGTAAAGCAAGCTAAACAAATGGTTTCAGATGGTAAACTCGGTAACATCAGAAAGATTATAGTAACTTATCCTCAAGGTTGGCTAAGTCTTCCGGCAGGTGAAGATAACAAGCAAGCTACTTGGAGAGGTGACCCAACAAAAAGCGGAATTAGTGGTTGCATGGCAGATATAGGTACACATGCAGCACATATAGCCGAATATATTTCAGGATTACAAATCACTAAGATTTGTGCAGATTTAAACATTGTAGTTAACGGCAGATTATTAGATGACGATGGAAATATTCTACTGAAATTTAATAATGGTGCAAATGGAGTTTTAATCGCATCTCAAATTGCCGCAGGAGAAGAAAATGCACTGAAAATTAATATTTATGGCGAAAAAGGTGGCATAGAATGGCACCAGATGGAGCCAAATACATTGCTTGTAAAATGGTTAGACCAACCTATGCAAGTTTACAGAACGGGCAATAACTATTTATCAGCTATAGCTAAATT
>JAIELS010000197.1 GCA_019752795.1 Sphingobacteriaceae bacterium | reverse complement strand
AAGCAAATAAATCAATCGGCAAACAACTTAAAATACAATTAGAATACCACATTAAACGTATTTTAGGCAACTTAATAGGGCAAAACAAAAAAGAACAATTTGCCAATGCTTATACCGTTTTAACTAAAAAATCTGACCAAAACTTGCAAATATTCTAGCATGCAAAACCTTGCTCCAATAGCACTATTTGTTTACAACCGTCCGCAGCATACTGAACGAACGGTAAAATTTTTAAAGCAAAATGAGTTTGCAGCCGAAAGTCGTTTGTTCATTTTTTCTGATGGCGCCAAAACACCTGCGGATGAAGAAAAAGTAAATGAAGTAAGGGAGTTTATTCAAACTATTGATGGATTTAAATCTGTAGAAATTATAGCTAGCAAAACCAATTTAGGTTTAGCAAATTCTGTTATAGCTGGTGTAAGTAAGTTAACAAAAGACTATGGGCAAGTTATTGTTTTTGAAGATGATTTAATATCCTCTCCATACACTTTAACCTATTTTAACGAAGCCTTAAACCGTTATAGAGAAGAACCTAGAATAATGCATATTGGTGCGTATATGTATGTTTTGGACGATAAAAATTTACCAGAAAGCTTCTTTTATAGAGCCGCAACCAGTTGGGGATGGGCAACCTGGGAACGAGCTTGGCAGCATTTCGAACCAAATATTGACACGCTCATTCAACAGTTTGACCACAAGAAAAAACACGAATTTGCGATAGAAGGTACCATGAATTTTTGGAAACAAATGCAAGATTTTAAAAGAGGAAAAAATAACTCTTGGGCAATAAGATGGTATGCTTCAATTTTTTTAAATCAAGGCCTAACTTTAAATCCATCACAATCGTTGGTAAACAACATCGGTCATGATGGGACTGGTGTGCACTCTGGCATGAATGACATTTATAATGTGATCATTAACCCTAAACCAATTACAGAATTCCCAACCGTTGTTGCCGAAAATACAGCTGCTTATACTGCCATAAAAACATTTTTAGCCAATAGAAAAGGAAGTTTGATAAGTAGAGTTAAACGTTTTGTAAAAGAAAAATTGAACCAATATTTTTCGAAATAAGCTGTAAGTAAAATCTTAATTAATAATTGTAATTTGCAATTATGAAACAATTTTTTCTCTTTTTATCATTTATTGCCATTAACACTTTTGCCCAAAACCCACCCAAACCTTATGGTGAGCTGCCAAGCAAAAGGCAATTGGCTTGGCATGAAATAGAAATGTATGGCCTTGTTCATTTTACCCCTACAACTTTCGAAAACAAAGAGTGGGGTTATGGAGATGCGGATCCAAAAACATTTAATCCTACAAATTTTAATGCAGATCAAATTGTAAAAGCAGCAAAAGCTGGAGGTTTAAAAGGTATAGTTTTAGTAGCCAAACATCATGATGGTTTTGCCCTATGGCCAACCAAAACCACCGACTATAGTATTACAAAAAGTCCTTTCAGAAATGGAAAAGGAGATTTGGTTAAAGAAATGGAAATGGCTGCCCGAAAAAATGGACTAAAATTTGGTTTGTACTGCTCACCTTGGGATAGAAATAATTCTAAATATGGAACGGCTGAATATTTAAAAATCTATCAAGCGCAGCTTAAAGAATTGTATAGTAATTATGGCGAGCTTTTTATGAGCTGGCATGATGGAGCAAATGGTGGGGATGGTTATTATGGTGGAGCAAAAGAAAAACGCTCTATAGATAACACGACTTATTACGATTGGACAAACACCTGGAAAATTACGCGGAATTTGCAACCAATGGCAAATATTTTTAGTGATATCGGTTGGGATGTGCGTTGGGCAGGAAATGAAGACGGAAGTGTAAATGAAACAAGTTGGGCCACCATTACTCCAGAACCTGCAAAAGGAATGAGTGTTGCAGTACCGGGTCAATCTAATTATGAAATTAACCCAAGTGGTACCCGAAATGGCAAGTTTTGGATGCCCGCAGAATGTGATGTTCCACTACGTCAAGGTTGGTTCTTCCACCCCAATGAAAAACCAAAAAGTGTGGCTAAACTATTTGATTTATACCTGAAAAGTGTGGGTAGAGGAGCTAATTTAGATTTAGGTTTAGCACCAGATACTCGGGGACAATTGCACGAAGACGATGTAGCTAATTTAAAAGCTTTTGGAGAATTGGTTAGTAACACCTTTACTAATAACCTTGCTCAAAACGCCCAATTTAAAGCAAGTAATACACGAGGTAAAAATTATGCTACTACAGCACTAACAGATAAAAACAACGGTACTTATTGGGCAACTGCCGATGATGTTCATGAAGCACAACTAACTATAGATTTAAAGAAAAGTACAACTTTTGACATCATTAGTCTACAAGAATTTATCCCATTAGGTCAAAGAATAGATAGTTTTATGATTGAAGTTTTTGAAAATAACCAATGGAAGAAAGTCTACACAGGTACAAGTATTGGTTCAAAACGATTAATTAAATTTGATACTCCAATTACTGCAAATAGTATAAAAGTAATGCTAAAAGCACCTGTTGCTATTACTTTAAGTGAGTTTGGACTCTATAAACAAGCTAACTAAGCTTTTCTAAAATTTAAATATTTGCTAAAATAATTTGAATATTAAATATTAATTCTACATTTGTAGAACAAGGTGTTTAAATGTAGAGCAATGAAACTTTCTAAAGCTGAAGAACAATTGATGGATTTTATATGGAAAAGTGAAAACATTTTCATGAAAGACATTATTGAAACTTATCCAGAGCCAAAACCCGCAAGTACAACAATAGCTACCTTATTAAAAAGGATGCAGGATAAAGGTTTTGTAGGGTATAAAATGTATGGTAACTCAAGAGCTTATTATGCTTTAGTTAAAAAAGATGATTATTTCTCTGACCATGTGAATGGAATGATTAAAAATCATTTTGATAATTCTGCGCTACAATTTGCCTCGTTTTTTGCTACAAATACTAAACTTAGTCAAGCAGAATTAGAAGACCTTAAAAAAATTGTTGAAGCTCAAATTAAAAAAGGGAAATCATGATTATTTATTTAGCAAAATTCATTCTTTGTTCAGGGTTATTTTATGCAGCATATCTCTTGCTTTTAGAAAAGGAAAGAGCACATCAATTTAAAAGGTTCTATCTACTGCTTAGCCTAGGCTTATCATTAACAATTCCTTTACTAACTTTTGAAAATTCATCGCAAGTAATTTTAAAAGAAACAGAAAGCTATTTAAATATTTACAATGATGCTCCAATCACCGTAAATACTGTTGAAATTAGCAAACCTCAAGAGGCAAACATTTACCCTAATTTAATTCTGGTCATTTATATTGTTATTTCGATAGTTTTATTGTTAAGGTTTTGTCTAAATTTTTATAAAATATTATCACAAAAAAAGGGAAGAACTAAAACAGTTTACAATGGGACAACTGTAATACTCAGTGAAAATATAAGTACACCTTATAGCTTTTTAAACTACATTTTTTTAAATAAAACCGAATTTGAGCATAACCAAATCGCTGAAGGAATTCTATTACACGAATTAACTCATGTTCGTCAAAAACACTCTTTAGATGTCATATTTATAGAGTTGTTGCAAGTGTTTTTATGGTTTAATCCGATGTTGTTTTTATACCGCAAAGCAATTCAAACCAATCACGAGTATTTAGCAGACGAAAATGTAATACACTCTTCTCAAGATATTCCAGCGTACCAAATGCTATTGTTAAACCATATCTCCACACAATGTGGATTAACATTAACCAGCCAATTTAATTACCTAACCATTAAAAAAAGATTAACCATGATGAGCAAAACCAACTCCATCAAAGTTGTTTTAGGAAAACAACTTTTACTAATTCCTGTATTAGCCATTGCCTTGTTTTTATTTAGTACAAAAACAGAAGCGCAAACGCAAGAGAAAAGTCCAATTAAACCAAAACAATCTATCACTACTGATGGATTATCAGCCGCCGAACAGCAAGAATTTAATCAACTTTATTCAAAATATCATCCAGAAACAAAAACAGGAGAATTAACCCAAATAAAAATCGAAGGAAAAGATGTTAAACGACTAGGAGAACTATATAAATCAATGAATAAAGCGCAAAAGAAAGCATCAAATCTGTTTTTATTTGACCTTAAACCATTAAAGTCAGGACCTCCTTCTAATATACAATTAGCTGATTGGAAAAATTCTAAAAAATACGGGGTTTGGATTGATGGAAAGAGGGTAAAAAATGAAGATTTATCAAATTATAAAGAATCAGATTTCGGACTATGGACATCCTCAAAATTAAGTAAAAATGCCATAAATTATGGTAAACATTATTTTCAAATCGATTTAATGACCAACTCTAAATACCAAGCTTATTACAAAGAGGCTATGGGAAAAAACAATTTACAAGCATTCTTTGTACATCGTAAATAAAATTTGAAACCAGCCGTTTACCGATCTAAAATTTGGCAAGGTGATAAATGAAGTTCCTCCTGGGTTTAAAAGAGCTAAAATCTAGTTGGATTCTTGATATTTAACCTTATGTTATTGATATCCATTTGCAATGATTGAATTTCAGTATCGTAGAAATATGTTTGCCCATCAGTTGTTGTCCTTTTGTAAAATAGGCCTACCAATTCTAAATGGCGCTTCACCATTTTTTGATGAAATGAAATTATGTTTTGCTGTCTTTTATCTACTTTTAGCAAATCCATTTTTTTAACAATTGAATCATTCGCTTTCCAAACATTAATACCGTTATTTTTAATTGCACTTAATTTTTCTTCTTTGGATAAACCTCGCTTAAGCCAATAAATAGTTGTAAACTTTCTAGCATTTAATTGGTATTCAATTTCTAAGCGATTAAATTCCTTAATCTGGTATTTAGGCATTAATAATAATGATGGAATGGCAAAGAAAATTGCCAACAAAACAGCAATGAGATACCGCTGCTTTTCTTGAAGTTTTATATTTAGTGGTTTTTGATGAAATAAAATAGTTGTAATTAAAAATCCAGCTAACAAACCTCCAACATGCGCAGCGTTATCAACTCCACCCTTTAAACCATTCAAAAGCATGATAAAAGTAACTGCAATTGTACTAATGAGTAATGCCTTAGTTGCATTTTTTTCAAATGCCTTACCAAGCAATAAAGCTAAGAAAGCGCCAAACATACCAATAATGGCACCCGAAGCGCCCACCATATAACCTTCTGTATGAAAGAACATACTTAAAACACCACCAGAAATACCGCTTAAAAAATATATAGTTAGGTATTTTTTGGCACCTAACTTGTGCTCTATCATTAAGCCAATATATGCCAATGCATACATGTTAAAAAAGAGATGCGAAAATGACCCATGTATAAATTGATAGGTTAATAATCGCCAATATTGTCCATTTAAAACTACTTCCCTACTATTTCCGCCTAGATAATAATATAAATTTTCAATTTCGTTAATCGCTAATTTATGCTTAAAAACATAACTAAAGTAAACTATACTCGCGATGATTTTAAGAAAATATAAAGCAATATTTATTAAAATAAGTATTGGGGTAATTTGGTAATTTTTTTGCGGCAGTAATAAATACAGCACATTCTTTATCTTATTCTTTGCAGTTAACGGCGCTTTCTCAAAATAGTCTTTGTCTTGTTGATTAGCAAAAGCATGAAAGTTCTCTAGGGTACTTTGCCAAACATCTTCCAGATGAAATTCTACATACTTGAACTCATGAAAAAACTTATCTAAGTTAATTTCATTTTTTCCATAATCGTTAAATAACAATTGAATGCCTATGCATTCGCTCTTAACTATTGCAAAATTATGTTCAATTTTGATTGAAATCTCTTCACTATAAGATTGCAATGAAAGTGGAGTATAGGCTATTACGCCTACATCAGAAATATGACTTATATTCCAACCTAAATTTTCTGCAGCTTGCTTTGCAATTATGATATATTTATCAGCGGGAAAGTCTCCTAAAGGTATATATTTCTCTATTTTTGGCGAGTAACCCCAAGCAATTGCCATTTAATTTATTTCTTCTTAGCCGTTAATATAATATAAGGAGATAATACCTTGCTTTCAAAAGGGATGATCTTGGTTAACACTTTCCCTTTTAGCCAAATTATTTTTTTGAATAACCTTAACAATAAAGGTCTTTGCTTTTCATTCTCTAGCCAAATACTAAAATTACCAAAGTAAGCAGATTTCACTTCTTTTAAACCTGCATTTTCGCAAATTTCGGCAAGCAAAGCTGGATCCATACAATCGATATTGTGCTTATCGTAATTTTCTTTATCGAATTTCTTTTGAAACCAGCCGTTTACCGATTTAAAATTTGGCAAGGTGATAAACAAAGTCCCCCCTGGTTTTAAAAAAGCAATATGTCTTTTGATGATATCTTCTGTATCTAAAAAATGCTCTATCAAACCACAAGAAAGCACTAAATCATACTGTTGTTCGGGTTGATACTTGAACAAATCAGTTTCTATAATCTTGATATCATTTGCTGCTAAACCATTTGCTTTTAAAAGTTGCTCCGTAATCGGTTGATGAACAAAGTAATCTAATAAAGTAACATCTAATTTTAAATATTTCTTTAAAAAAACGGCATAATATCCAGGAAAACCACCTAATTCAATCGCATTCTTTACATTTTCCTTATTCACAATATCCGCCAGTTGGCGATGAAATAAATAATTTTCTGGTATAACTACCGACAAATCCGTTTTACTTTCCCAATACTTTACCCAAAAATCTCTGTCGGTTAATAGATTACTCATTCTATATTTTTAATTGTGTAATTGCTAAAATGCTTTTTATTTTAAATCTTTTAATATTTCAGCAACAGCTCTTTCTAACTGCGGGTCTTTATTGGCCAACCTGTCTTCGAATGTGTTTTTCACAAAGATATCTGGTTTAACGCCTTCTTTTTCTAAATCTTGTCCATCCATGGTATAACAACCCCATGATGGTAAACGATAAGAAGAACCATCCACCAAACCTTTGGCAGAGGTAAAGATAATCCAACGATAGCTTTCAGTGCCAATAATCTTACCTAATTTTAATTCTTTAAATCCTGCGGCCGTCATCTCTGCATCACTTAAAGATTGTTCGTTAATTAACAATACAATGGGTTTTGCTGCCGGTCCAAAATTACTTTGAGGAGCCAATTTACCACCACGATATTTCCATTGTAAGTATGGTCTTTGCGCTAAAAATTTTAACACGTCGTCATGTACATTTCCGCCAGTATTGTAGCGTAAATCTAAAATAATACCATCTTTATTGTTTTCTTGCTCAACCATATCTAACATAAAGCGTTCCAACTCTCCTCCACTCATGTTTTTCATATAAGTATAGGCGATACGGTTATTTCCCCATTTATCTACGTTATCACGATTATTAGCAATCCACTCATCATATAAATTGGTTTTTAATGCGCCTGTGCTTTGTGGATGAATATTAACTGTTAATGATTTACCATTTCGCATTAACGTTAAGGTCATCTCTTTAACTAGAGATGGTTTAGTAAAATAGTAATCACGGTCTATTTTTTCATCTACTTTTACACCATTTACATGCGTCAAAATATCGCCACTAACAATTTTATCTCCTGTTAATACCGCATTACTTTTAGCAACAATTCGCTCAACTTGATATGGATTATCATTGGCAAATAATATACCTGTTTCGTTAGTTACATAATTTAAGCTTTTGCGTTCTTCTGCACCAAAACTATTAAAACCCATGTGCGAAGAGTTCAATTCACCCAACATGTCATTTAACAATATTCTCAAATCTGTACGGCTATTTACATAAGGCAAATAAGCCGCATATCGAGTTTTCATTTTCTCCCAATCTACACCATGGAAATGCTCATCATAAAAATTCTCATCTAAGCCAACCCAGGTTTCGTAAAACATCTGATTAAACTCTGCATTTAAATTTCTAGTGAACTTATAACTGTGTTCAATTTTATCCAATTTATTTGCATCTAAATTGTATTTATTAATTACGCCTCTAGTTAAAGTGAAAAATTTTCCACCAGCTTCTACTATGTTAAAATCGCCTCCTGCGTCAACTTTTTCGATTTTTTTCACTTCAAAAGGTTCGGTAATTGCTCTATAAATTCCAGGCGCTCCTCCTTCATGATTTGAGCTAAAGAAAACATAAGTTTTTTCTCCTTTTGCAAAAACATCAGCTAAATATTGTGCACCAAAAGATTGACTGATCAGTTCAATTCGATCTAAAATACGCTGCGTATTTATCGTAATCACAACTGGAGGTTTTGGCGCAAGTTTATTTTTAGTAGTATCTGCATCCTTTTTTTTCGTTTCCGAAGGTTTAACTTCTTTAGGTTCTGCTGGCTTATCTTCCTTAAATAATTCATCAAATTTATCAGAACGATAAGGAGTATCATAATTGTTTAGAGCCATGCGATAAACATGTGCATCTTGCATACCAGAAGGATAAGATGGTTTTGTTCTTGCGCTTGTAAAGTAAATATATTTACCATCTGGCGACCAAACTGGGCTAGTTTCTGTGACACCTGTATTCGTTAAATTGATGGTTTTATTCGTTTTAATTTCATGCACTAAAATATCCTGCTCAAAATTTCTAAATGCTGTAAAAACAACATACTGATCGTTTGGAGAAAAACTTGGTGTTGAATTCTGGATAGCCCAAAATTCATCCTTCACAATCATTTTACTTTCTAAAGTTTTTAAGTCTAATAATCTTAATTCATTTCTTCCGCTTAAATAAACTGCTAATGTCTTGGTTTTATTTAGTGTAATGTCACGGTTATTGGCTTTATCTTTAGTTATTTGTTTAGCTGTTCCTTTACCATCGGCAGTAATTGTAAACCAGTTTTGATAGCCATTAAAAGTCTGACTAAATAGAACAGTTTTATTGTCTGCCATCCATTTAACTTCTAAAGCTCGTTCTCCAGACTGACTAATTTGACGGATAAATTTTCCATCTGCGTCACTCACAAAAATTTCTCCTCTAGCAATAAAAGCTAATTTCTTGCCGTCTGGCGAAGCATCAAAAGCAGAGATATTTTCTTTTACATCATATTCTTGTTCTTTGCTTAAAACCTGATTTCTTGAAGTTCCCACATTAACTTTTTCTGTTTTCTTAGCTGCAACATCATAAGTATACAATTGATAATCTTTTTCAAAAACTATAGTTGTGCCATTCGCCGAAACAAAAGGACGTTTAATAGAGGTATCAAATTTGGTTAAAGCAGTCTTTTTGCCCGCTAAAAAAGTATATAAATTATATTCTTCGTTTCCTTCGTCTGATACAAAAAACACATTCCCTTTTTGATCAATAGTTGTCCAAAAATCTTTACCAATATAATCTGTATATCTTTTGTAAGTCTTAGTTTTTGGGTTGTATGATTGAATATCTGGGTTATAAGCACCTTTGTAATGCTTACGATTGGCAAAATTTTTACTTTCCCAAGTATCATTAAAAAATAGGCTACCATCAGGAGCTTCTGCTATGTTATGGGTAGTATTAAAATAATTATCGAAAAGTCGTACTGCTGTACCTCCGTTTATTCCAACTTTATAACTAGAGTAATTGTTATATCGAGATGAAGTAAAATAGATGGTTTTCGAATCCCAACTCCAATTATCTACTTCATCGGCCCCATCGTTAAAAGTAAGTTGTTTAATATCTCCGCCATTTACAGACATCATATAAACATCGTAATTACCAAACTGATTAGAAGAAAATGCAAGCCATTTACCATCAGGTGATATTTTAGGATTTATCTCATCTCCGGCCATTGCCGTAATTCGAGAAGCTAAACCTCCTTTGGTAGGTACTTTCCAAATATCACCATCATAGCTAAATACAATGTTTTGTGCATCTGGGCTTAATGATGGATAGGCAGCGAAATAAGTTGACTCCTGAGCTTTAGTTAATAGTGGCAACAAAAGTAATGCTACAACCATTTTACCTAGAAAGTTATTCTTCATGTTGGTTTTATTTATTGACTTAAAAGTTTAAAATTACATAACAATTTTATAAACGTAAACAATAAAATGTATTTTTGATTGATTTGAAAGTTGTACACCTAAATACATATGATGGAAACGGCGGAGCAGGTAGAGCTTGCCTGCGTTTAAGTGAAGCGCTAAATGCTAACGGCATAGATTCTGAGGTTTTAGTCTATTACAAATTTGGTCAGAATTCAAAAGTCAAAAACTTAAGCAAAGGTCTATTTGCTAAAATGAGAGCCATTTTTAATATTATGGCCGAACGATACTTTGCTAGATTATTTGTTAAAGCGGTTAAAACACCTTTTTCTTTGCAATGGTTTGGCAAATCTTTAATTCACAACAAAACACTAAAACAAGCAGATATTATTCATTTACATTGGATAAATCATGGGTTTTTATCTCCTAAATTTTTAGCAGAATTAGATTTATTGGATAAACCAATTGTTTGGACTTTTCACGATAGCAATGCATTTACCGGCGGTTGCCATGTGCGTTACAGTTGCGAAAACTTCCATCAACAATGTGGTAATTGTCCACTATTGCGTTCTAGTGGAAAAGATGATATCTCACATAAAAATTGGTTACGGAAACAAAAAGCATATTCAGAATTAAATTTTCACATTGTGGCGCCTAGCAAGTGGATGGCAAAATCAGTGAAAGAAAGTAGTTTATTGGGGATGAGAAATTTAAATGTTATTCCAAATACCATAGAAATAGCTGTTTTCAAACCTTATGTAAAGTCAGAAGCAAAAAAAATATTAAAAATAGCTGCAAATCACTTTGTGATTATGAGTGGTTTTATGCCTTCGAAAAACGACAAGCACAAAGGCACCCAATATTTAATAGCCGCATTAAATGAGCTTTCCTCAAGACCAGAAATACCAAACGAACAAATTGAGTTAGTTATTTTCGGTAATAAAGACGAGAAAAATATGCCTAATTTTCCTTTTAAAACCACTTTTTTAGGAACAATTAATAAAGATGAACATTTAGCGAAATGTTATGCCGCAGCTGATGTTTTTGTATTACCATCTTTAGAGGATAATTTGCCCAATACTGTGATGGAAAGTTTGGCCTGTGCTACCCCAGTAGTCGCTTTCAAAACTGGAGGAATTCCTGATATGGTTAAGCATTTAGAAAATGGATATTTGGCTAAATATGAAAACGCTACCGATTTAGCGGATGGAATAGAATGGTTATTTTTACATGAGGATAGGGAGGCAATACAAAAAGAAGCGAGAAGAACAATTCTTAATCATTTTGCGCCAGCAGTAATTGCTACAAAACACGAAGAATTATATTTGGATTTATTAAATGCAATGCCCAAATGAGTGCTAATCCAAAATTAAGTGTAATTACCATCGTTTATAACAACGTTGCAGCTATTGAAAGGACTATGCTTTCGGTGCTTAACCAAACGTATAAAAATATTGAATATATTTTAATCGATGGCGCATCAACAGATGGAACAATTGATGTGATTAATCTTTATAAAGATCGTTTAGCACAATTTATTTCTGCACCAGATAAAGGGATTTATGACGCTATGAATAAAGGCTTAGCGCTAGCAACAGGCGATTATGTTTTATTTATGAATTCTGGCGATGAAATTTATTCTCCAGAAACTGTTGCTGCAGTTTTTGCTTCGGCAATATCAGGCGATATTTACTATGGCGAAACTGAAATGTTTGATGAAAACTGGAAAAGCTTGGGGCAACGCCGCCATAGGGCACCAGAACATTTTGATTGGCATAGTTTTAAATTCGGCATGAATATAAGTCACCAAGCGATATATATTAAGCGAAGTTTAACGCAACCTTTTGATTTAAAGTACAAATACAGTTCAGACATCGATTGGATCTTAAAAGCGACTAAAAAATCATCAAGCATTGTAAATACACACCTATACGTTGCCAAGTACTTGGTAGGTGGAATATCTAAGCAAAAACATTTAGCCAGTTTAAAAGAGCGATTTAAAATTTTAAGTCATTACTACGGTTTTATTCCAAATTTGCTAAACCACGTAATTATTGCGCTTAGTCTTGCGAAATATTTTGTAATTCACAAAAGAACTAACGATTAGTTCTTAAATAAAAAAGTCCCGAATAATATCCTGGACTTTTTAAGTATTTTATTAATTATTTTTAAAATTGTGCTCTAATTTTTGCAGCTGCCTCAGCTAATTCTTCTGGGCTAGGCTTTAATTTTTCTTTACTAAAATTCATGTCGCTCACATTATTCATCGGTATCAAATGAATATGCGCATGCGGTACTTCTAATCCAATAACAGCAACCCCAACTTTTTTACAAGGAAACGCTTTTTTAACTCCATTTGCAACCACTTTGGCAAAAATTGTTAAACCTGTATAAGTTTCATCGTCCATATCAAAAATATAATCGATCTCTTTTTTTGGGATAACTAAAACATGTCCCATTACCAAAGGATTTACATCTAAAAAAGCTAAAAAATCTGTAGTTTCTGCAACGATATGGGCAGAAATTTCACGGCTTACTATTTTTGAAAAAATACTCATTTTTTAAGTTAAATACCCCTTTAGGGGTATGGGGTTTATCTAGATATTTCTAAAATTTCAAATTCCATTTTACCAGCAGGCACTTGTATTTCTGTAACATCTCCTACAGACTTACCTAATAAACCTTGTGCTATTGGCGATTTTACTGATATTTTACCTGTTTTCAAATCAGCTTCTGTTTCTGGCACCAATTGATAAGTCATGGTAGCACCGTTTTTAACATTTTTAATTTTAACAATAGATAAAGCTAAAACCTTTGATAAATCTAATTTACTTTCATCTATTACTCTAGCGGTAGATAAATTATTTTCCATTTGAGCAATTTTTGCTTCATGCATCCCTTGTGCTTCTTTAGCGGCATCATACTCTGCATTTTCAGATAAATCTCCTTTATCTCTCGCCTCTGCAATTTGTTTAGAAATTGCCGCTCTATCTACAGTTTTTAACTTATGTAATTCCTCTTTAAGCTTATCTAATCCCTCTTGGGTGTAATACGTTACTTCTGACATATCTGGTTATTCTTTTGGTAAATCCTCTAAAAAAGAAACAAGACTACATCGGCATTTAGCCCACATAGTCTTGCTTTCAATTAAAACGAAGATATAAGGCTATTCTTACAAAAGCAAATATTTAGGCTAAAATATTGGCTTGGCAAACAAAAAATTGCACTATGATTTAAAAATGATTACTTCACTATGCTCGAAATGAAGAATTAATTGCTCTTTAACCATTAATTGCTTTACAGCTTGGTTGATGTTTAATTGAGAAATTTAAAGAGTTTGCTATAAAACACATTTTATTAGCTTCTTCATGCAATGCATTGGCCTGCTCAATTTGCTCTTTTTTAGAAATCACTACTTCAGGCTTTAATAAAATAGAAGAGAATTTCCCACTGCCATCATTACTCTCAGTCATTGTACCAATAGCATTATCTATGTATTCTAACACCACAATTTCGTTTTTAGAACATAAATGCAAATACCATAGCATGTGGCAAGAAGAAACAGATGCCAATAATAAATCCTCAGGATTATATTTTGTCTGATCTCCTAAAAATACAGAATCTGAAGATCCTGAGAAAGGTTTCTTATCTTTTATTGAAACTACAAAATCTCTATCGTACGAACGATAATCCATAGTTCCAGAACCTTTATTGCCTGCCCAAACTAAATTGGTTTTATACTGATGATCTTTTGCCATTTCTTAGAATTGTGGGTTATGAATTGAAAGTTATGGGTCTGAATTTTTTAGGCTTGCAACCTTTAACCTGCAACTCGCAACAATCTAAAAGCAATTTAGTGAATTAAAATTTGATTTCAGCTAGTTTTTGAGCTAAAACCTCAGAAATTTTGCGATACGAATCAAATGTCCATCCGCCAACATGCGGTGTTAAAATTACTTTTTCATTATTTTTCAACTCATTAAACCAAGCTTGCTCCTCTAAATTCGGAAATTTTTCAACTTCCAAAACATCTAGTCCCGCACCTAAAATTTTACCTGAATTGATGTTTTTTAGCAATGCAGATGTATCAACAACTTCGCCTCTCGCCGTATTGATAAAGAAAATAGGCTTTTTAAAATGAAAAAAATATTCATCATCAACCATTTGTTTAGTTTCGGTAGTTAATGGAATATGTAAACTCAACACATCGCTATGTTTAACAATTTCTTCCATACTTACTTCTCTAGCATATTCATTGCTAAAACCGGTTTTATATTTATCGTAAGCAATCACATTTACTTCAAAACCAGCTAATTTACTAGCCATTTTCTGTCCCATAAATCCGTAACCAATTATACCAACTGTTTTACCTTTTAGTTCGTAACCACGATTACCTTCCCTATCCCAAACACCATTTCTAATCTGAGTATCCGCATTACGGAAGTTATTCATTAATGCCAATAGCAAACCAATCGCATGTTCGCCAACTGCATCACTATTGCCTTCTGGTGCATTTATCAATTGAATATTTCTTGCCTTAGCGGTAACTATATCGATATTATCTAAACCCGCTCCTGCCCTTGCAACAAACTTTAAGTTTGGCGCTGCATCAAATAATTCTTTGTCAATTTTAAATTTTGTACGCACAGCAATCCCCACATAATCTTTAATTATTGCTAAGGTTTCTGCTCTCGTAATTAAAGGTTGGTCGTCAACCTCAAAACCTAAAGCGGTTGCTTTGTCTTTAAAAGCAGAATGTAAATCATCAACAATCAGTATTTTTTTAGTCATTCGCTTTAATGTATTTAAGGGTTTGCAAAATCCAATCTTCGGTAAAAGGATTTAGAATTACCTGTGGGACTATGCCTACATTTTCATATTTGAAATCGATTTTATCTGAACTGTCTGTTGGATAAAAATAAAATTTGTGATTTGGAAAGCTTAAGGTTTTACCATAATTACTTCCGTAGGTAAGTGTCCCTAAAGTGGTCTCTCCAAGTGTTAAAACGTTTTTTTTTCCTATTAATCTTACAATAAACTTCTCAGCATTACTGGCCGTTTTTTCGTTCTGCAATATGTAAATCTTTCCTTTATATCTACTTAAAAAATTAATAAACTGTTGTGATGTTCTAAACCCACCACCAGAATTATTTCTCACATCTACAATTAGGTTTGGTGCATTTATAGAGTCTTTAACCGAAACAAAAAACTTAGTGGCAATTGCAATATTTGCATTACTAGAATAGAAACTACTCAATCTTAAATAATCTACACCATCAGCCAAATGTTTAAACTCGAAATTGTCTTTTCCAACCTCTAAATTATTAAATATTGGCTTTTCAGTTCGGTATAGGTTTAACATCCTAAAATTACCATTAGTGAATTTCAAATTTCTTAACAGTACAAATCCCCTATTGCCATTCTGTAAAGAAATATAATCTAAAGACTGATGAGGAGTTTTAATCAGAAAACCAACAACTGTTTTACTCTCTAAATGAAAGACATATTTTTCCTCTTCATTTTTAGAAAAAATTGCTACTTGTTGGTCCCCACTTTTGTAAATACCCTCTATGTTAGTTATTGAATTATCTTTAAGGCTATTCTTTAAAGAATCTACATTAATATTAAGCTTTAATAAATTGGGTTTAAGTGTGGTATCTGCAATCTTGTAAAAGCCAAAATGATTATCTTTTATTGGAGCTATGAGCCTATATAACTTTCTATACACATCAAACTCATTTTGATCATTAAAATTTGACTTCATAGACTCATAAACCTGTTGGTACTTCTTATCGCCTTTTAACTGATCTTTATAAGATGGGGTCTGTTGGATAGCTTGGTATAAAAAATCTAAATCGGCTATATTTTGTGCTTCTTGAGCATCAACTTTTATAGCAAACAAAAATAGAGTTGCAATCAGTATATATTTTCTCATGTCAAAAAGACGAATTAATTTATCTAAAGTTGCACCAGCTTTGTTAAATGATTGGTTAAATCAATAAAATCTTCAACCGATAATTGTTCTGCTCGTTTATCAAAGAACAAATGACTGTCCATTTTATCTTTAGGAATTGTACCAGACAACGCATTACGCAATGTTTTTCTACGCTGATTGAAACCCGCTTTTACAGTACGCCAAAATAATTTTTCATCACAAGGCAAAGTTTCCATTTTATTTCTGCTTAACCTGATTACGCCTGAGTTTACTTTTGGCGGCGGATTAAATGTTCCGGGTTTTACTGTAAATAAATATTCGATATCGTAATAAGCTTGTATCAAAACACTTAAAATTCCGTATTCTTTAGTGCCAGATTTTGAGGCACAACGCTCAGCAACTTCCTTTTGAAACATACCCACCATTTCTACACAATTGTCTTTATGTTCTAAAATTTTGAATAGAATTTGAGAAGAAATATTATATGGAAAATTACCAATTACAGCAAATTTGCCTTTAAAAATAGAAGCTAAATCGAGTTTTAAAAAATCTCCGCTTATTAAGCGATCTCCCAATTGAGGATATTTACTAGCCAAAAAAGCAACTGATTCTACATCAATATCAATTAAAAAAGTTTCTAAATTTTCTCTTTCTAATAGAATGTCTGTTAAAATACCCATTCCTGGTCCAACCTCTAAAACTTGGCGATATTGATCGGTATGGATTAATCCATCTACAATTTTTTCCGCTATGCGTTTATCAGTTAAAAAATGCTGGCCTAAATGTTTTTTTGCTTTTACTAAACTCATAAATACAAATGTAAGGATTTTAGGGCTAGGGTTTAGCGGGTAAGGTTTAGTAAATATGTGCTTCAACCTCAGCTCTCAAATCTCAAATCTCAAATCTATTTGTTAATTTGCGCTAAATTCTATCTAGAACACATGAGCGATAAAATAAAATTAGGTATAAGCGTAGGCGATATTAATGGTATTGGATTGGAAGTTATTCTTAAAACTTTTATGGAATCCAAAATGCTAGATTACTGTACGCCAATTATTTATGGCCATACTAAAGTAGCCTCTTTTCACAGAAAAGCTTTGCACTTGAGCGAATTTATGTTCAATGTGATTAATTCTCCTGCTGATGCAAACCCACGTAAAGTAAACATGATTAACGCTTGGGAAGAAGATGTAAAAATCGACTTAGGTGTTGCCAATGAAACCGGCGGAAAATATGCTTTATTATCTTTACAGAAAGCAACAGATGATTTGGTAACTGGTGCAATTGACGCCTTGGTTACCGCTCCAATTAACAAAAATAACATTCAATCAGAAAATTTTTCTTTCCCTGGTCATACAGAATATTTACAAGAACGCAGCGGCAGTAATGATGTACTAATGTTTTTAATTAGCGAAAATTTACGAGTTGGTGTAGTTACTGGACATATACCCGTTTTAGAAGTGCCAACAGCGATAACTAAAGAGAAAATCGTTAAAAAAATTCAACTCATTAACGAAAGTTTGAAAAAAGATTTCTGGATTGAAAAACCAAAAATCGCTATTTTAGGATTAAACCCACATGCTAGCGATAATGGTTTATTAGGTAAGGAAGAAGAAGAAATTATTAGTCCGGCTATACAAGAAGCATTTGATAAAGGCATTATTTGTTTTGGCCCTTACTCGGCAGATGGCTTTTTTGGAAATGGAACTTACAAAAAATTCGATGCTGTTTTAGCAATGTACCACGACCAAGGTTTAATACCTTTTAAAACAATAGCTTTTGATACTGGCGTAAACTATACTGCAGGTTTAAAATTTGTACGCACTTCTCCAGATCATGGAACAGGATATGATATTGCTGGAAAAAATTTAGCAGATCCAACCTCATTTATAGAAGCTGTTTTTGCAGCCATTCATATTGTTAAACACAGAAGAGAACAAGAAAGTTTACTGAAAAATCAATTGCGCAGTGGCGGAAAA
>JAIELS010000172.1 GCA_019752795.1 Sphingobacteriaceae bacterium | reverse complement strand
CTTGGTTGGTACATTAACATGAGGATAAACTATAGCGGCAAAAAGATTTTCTGGTGTTGGTAATGCAATTAAATCTAATGGCTCATAACTGCTCACCAATACAAAACCACCCATTAAAGCGGGCGCTACATTATCTGCATGCCCAAAACCACAAGCCAATTCTTCGCCTTTCATGGCAAAAGGAACCAATTCTTTGGCAGTTAATGAATTACCCATTAACTGATTAATAGCATATAAACCAGCAACGGTACTTGCCGAACTAGATCCCAATCCACTACCAATTGGCATCTTTTTATGCAATTCTATTTCTACGCCAACATCTAATCTTTTGAGATGATTTAAATAATGTTGAACACTTGCACTTACTGTATTTTTTTTAGTATCAAGAGGTAATTTACCTTCATCCCCAGTAATTTTTAATAAACGAACTCCTGGTTTATCTACTAATCTCATCACTACTTCGTCACCTGGTTCATTTACTGCAAAACCTAAAACATCAAATCCACATACAACATTAGCAACGGTAGCGGGAGCAAAAACTTTAACCCCCATCTCCTTAAAGGGGGCTTTTGGACCAAGTTCTCCTATTAGAGAGTTTGCATTGACAGATTCCTTTTGTAAATCTTCAGCAGGGTTTAAACTATTATTTGACATTTTATATTTCTCTTGTTTTTACATTGATTTTTAAAGTCCCATTTAGGGGGTTGGGGGTTTACGCACCTACATTTACGATATCTGCAAATACACCCGCAGCCGTAACTTCTGCACCAGCACCAGGCCCTTTTACCACTAATGGACGATTATTGTACCTATCTGTTGTAAAAGAAATGATGTTATCGCTGCCAGAAAGCATATAGAAAGGATGACTATCATCAACCATTTGCAAGCTAATTTCTACTTTACCATCTTCTAATTTACCAATGTAACGTAAAACTTTTCCATCAATAGTAGCCTTATTTTTAAGCGCCTCAAAATAAGCTGAACTAGTTTTCAATTCCACATAAAAATCTTCCACACTTGTAGCATTTAAACATGACAGTGGCAAAATATTATCAATTTTAACATCTTCAGATTCTAATGAGTAACCTGCATCACGAGCTAAGATTAACATTTTACGCATAAAATCTTTTCCATTCAAATCATCTCTTGGGTCTGGTTCAGTATAACCTAAATCTTGCGCTTCTTTTACAGTTTCATAAAAATCTGCATCACCTTTAAAATTATTGAAGATATAAGAAATAGTTCCAGACAGAATCGCCTCTATTTTTGCTAATTTATCACCACTCATCATTAAATCTTTAAGCGTACGAATAATCGGTAAACCAGCGCCAACATTGGTTTCGTAATAGAAATCTACACCATATTTACGAGCTGTATTTTTAAATGTTTTATATTGCTCAAAACTTGCAGAGTTAGCAATCTTATTGCAAGTAACAATCGAAATACTCGCCTCAAAAACCGATTGATAAAATGGAACTGGAGCTGGACTAGCAGTATTATCTACAAACACACAATTTGGCAAATTTAATGCTTTCATTTGCTCAATAAATTCACCTAAATCTGCTTTATTTCCTTTTTCATTTAATAATTGCTCCCAATTCTCTAAATCTATTTCTGAGGCAGAAACCAACATTTTTCTAGTATTACAAATCCCCATTACTTTAACCTGTAAATCATTATTTTTAGCTAAAAATGGCTTTTGAAGCTGTAATTGCCTAAATAATGTTTTACCAATATTTCCTGTCCCTACGCAGAAAACATGCAAAGTTTTATTCAATTCGGTGTAAAAGGCATCATGCACAGCATTAACAGCTTTAGACAAATCTGTTTGCTCTAAAATAACTGAAATATTATATTCAGAAGAACCTTGTGCAATTGCCCTAACATTTACTCCATTTCTACCAAGTGCATGAAATAATTTACCAGAAATACCAGGCGTACGTTTCATGTTTTCGCCAACAATTGCTAAAACAGCTAAGCCATTTTCAACCTCTGGTTGATCTAGCTTTTTTGCTTGCAGTTCTAAGTCAAACTCTTTTAAAATTAAATTTACCGCTGTTATTGCATCTGCAGGTTTTACTGCAAAAGTAATGCTATGCTCTGAAGATGACTGAGTAATTAAAATCACATTGATTTGCTCTCGAGATAACAAAGAGAACAACCTACCACTAAAACCTGCTTTACCTACCATACCACTTCCTGCTAAGTTGACAATGCTAATTTCATCAATCGATGAAATTCCTTTTATAGGTAATAATGATGGCTTTGCCCCATGACGAATATAAGTTCCTTCGAATTCTGGGTTGAAAGTATTCTTAATTACAATAGGAATTTTCTTTAAAAAAGCTGGGGTCATTGTTGGTGGATAAATTACTTTGGCACCAAAATATGACAGCTCCATAGCCTCAATATAACTTAGCTCTGGTAAAGAAAATGCCTTTTTAACCATTCTCGGGTCAGCAGTCATCATCCCATTCACATCAGTCCAAATTTGGATTTCCTTGGCGTTTAATGCAGAGCCTAAAATTGCAGCTGTGTAATCGCTTCCTCCTCTACCTAAAGTAGTAACTTTATTCGCATCATTACTGGCAATAAAACCCGTAACAAAAAGCATTTTATCAGCTTTAGCAGCATAAAAGTCTTTAATTAAAAACTCTGTTAACTGGTTATTTATTTTAGCCTGACCAAAATTACTATCCGTTTTTATAAATTGAACTGCATCTGCAAACTCAGCATAAGGAATATCTTGTTTGGCAATTTGACTCACCATAAAAGCAGAACACCGTTCGCCATAACTTAATATAAAGTCTTTTGCCTGTAGGCTTAGTTCCTTTAGGTTATAAATAGCCTGCAAAAGCTCTTCCAATTCATTAAAATAAAGCTTTAATTTAGTTAGAACTGGATTTTGTGCAGATGCGGGTAGCAATGCTCTAATTACATCAAAATGGCGCTTCTCTATCGCTTTTAACTCTTCGTTATAGTTTTGCCCTAGGGATGCCTTTTCTGCCATACTGGTTAACAGATTGGTAACACCACTCATAGCCGACAAAACAATAATAGGTTTTTCTGTTTGTTTACTTTCATTCTTCAGAATTTGCAATAATGCGCTAATGCTTTCTATTGAGCCTACAGATGTTCCGCCAAATTTTAAAATATTCATAATTTATGGTTAAAAAAAAAGCGCCCCCGATATTCTCGGGAGCGCTTTGTATATGTTAAGTTTAAAATTATACCATTAGCAATTCCCCATCAGACATTGGCCTGTTGTTGACGTTGTAATCGTAATAATTGTATGGTTAAAAATCATTTTTCGTTGGTGTATTTTCTACACCGCTAAGTAGCTGATTATTTTTTACAATGTCAAGAGTTATTTGAATTTATTATTAATTGCAGAATTATTCTATTTCACATTCTACAAATTATATCGGAAAATGTCATTTCGATACCCTCAACATTTTATTTACATTTGTTGTAAGAATATGCGAGGACTAGTAATAAAAAGCACCGGAAGTTGGTACCAAGTTTATGCCGAAGATGGCAAAAACTATCAATGCCGTATTAAGGGAAAGTTTAGAATTCAGGGTATACAAACTACCAATCCGATTGCGGTTGGTGATAAAGTAGGTTTTGAATTGGAGCCCAATGCAGAAACTGGCGTAATTGATACCTTAGAAGACCGCAAAAATTACATTATTCGTAAATCGATTAATTTAAGCAAGCAAGCACAAATCATTGCAGCAAATTTAGACCAAGCTTTTTTAATAGTTACTTTAGCATCGCCGAGAACATCTTTAGGTTTTATAGATCGTTTTTTGGTTACTTCTGAGGCTTACAGTATACCAACTTGTTTAATTTTTAATAAACTTGATCTATTTAGTGCGCAAGGCTTAGAAATACTAGCCGAATACAAATCTATTTACGAGAAAATTGGTTATCCTTGTTACGAAGTATCTGCGCTAAAAGGTACAAATATTAGTCAAATTATAGATTTACTAAAGGATAAAACCACCTTATTTTCTGGACATTCTGGAGTAGGAAAATCGAGTTTAATTAATGCTTTATTACCTGGTTTCGAAATTAAAACAGGTGAAATATCTGATTGGAGCGACAAAGGCCAACACACTACAACCTTTGCCGAAATGCATACTTTACCATTTGGCGGTTATTTAATAGATACACCCGGAATTAGAGAACTGGGGGTGTTTGATATTAAACCAGAAGAATTAAGTCATTACTTTGTGGAGATGCGTGAGCGATTAAATCAGTGTAAGTTTAACAATTGTAGACATGTTAACGAACCGGGTTGTGCAATTATTAAAGCTGTTGAAGAAGGCGAAATTGAAATTAGTCGCTATGAAAGTTATTTAAGTATTTTCCATAATCACGATACTAGAGCTTAACGATGAGAGCAGTTTTACAAAGAGTTACACAAGCAAGTTGTACAGTTGAAGATAAAATTACTGGAGAAATTACTAATGGTTTTTTAGTCTTGTTGGGTATAGAAGATGCAGATACTCAAGAAGATTTGGAATGGTTGGCACAAAAAATTGCCAACATGCGGGTTTTTAATGATGAAAATGGGTTGATGAATAAAGCACTAGCTGATATTAATGGAAACATTCTATTGATTAGTCAATTTACCTTATTTGCTTCGACTAAAAAAGGAAATAGACCCGGTTTTACTAGGGCAGCAAGACCAGATAAAGCAATACCAATGTACGAGGAAATGAAAAAACAATTATCTGCTTTGTTGAATAAAGAAATACAATGTGGTGTTTTTGGAGCAGATATGAAAATTAGTTTATTAAACGACGGTCCGGTTACCATCACCATTGACACCAAAAATAAAGAATAAAGATTTTAACTTAATATAGCTATGACCATTACAGAAGCACAGCAAACTGTTGATCAATGGATTAAAACTACTGGAGTTCGTTATTTTAATGAATTGACTAATACTGCCATTTTAATGGAAGAAGTTGGTGAAGTAGCTCGAATTATGTCTAGAAAGTATGGAGAACAATCTTTTAAAAAAAGTGACGAAGAAGTAAATTTAGCAGATGAAATGGCGGATGTTTTATTTGTGTTGATTTGTTTAGCAAACCAAACAGGAATTGACTTAAATGAAGCTTTAATTAAAAATTTAGAAAAAAAAACTGTGCGTGATGCAGATAGGCATAAAAATAATGAGAAATTAAAATAATAATTTCTTTAAAAAGAATAGCCTCTAGCTCCTATTGTTAAAGAGATAGAGGCTAAATATATTTTAACTCTAACTAAAAATGATCAACTGGCGAATCAACAACTTGAGCTTTGTAGTCAGGATCATTCTTCCTAAATCTTGCAAAGATTTTAGCTAATGCATCATCATTTAATTTAGTAGTTAGTTTTAATGCTTTTACAAAAGCATCTACTTCTTCTTTTGCTGCAGGACAGCCAATAATGTTTTTACCTTTAACTTCCATCCCTACTCCTTCTGGTCTCAAATGAGAATCAACCAATAATTTCCCGTTTTCATCAAAAATAAACCAAAGTGGTATACCGAAACCATCACTATTGTATTTCTTTATTAAATCCATTGCGCCAGGATTTTCTAAATTCTCCTTGCCTTTTGATTCCATTACAGTCAAATGTTTAATCACAAAACTATTATCAAAGTAAGCCTTAATTTCAGGATCATTCATGCTATCATCCATTTTATGACACCAGCCACACCATGAGGCACTAAACTTGATAAACACTTTTTTCTTTTTAGCTTTAGCTTCCTTAAAAGCTTCTTTTAACACTTGATCGGCAGATGGTGGTGGTGTTTGCGCATTAGCTATGTTTGCAACAAAAAGCACCAAAATGGCAAATAGTAAATTTTTAATTTTCATAACAATAGGTTTTTATATTACTAAGTTAAGGATTTGTAGACCAAATTGCACTTTCTTTAATAAACACCCTTCTATTCAATTTTAAATGCGCAATTAACAACTCTGCAAAATCTTCAGGTTGCATTACTTTATCTGGATTACCATCTGTGAGTTTCAAATTTAAAGCCATATCTGTAGCAACCGTACTTGGTAGCATAGTTGTAACACGGATATTATGTTTACGAACTTCTTGCATTAAAGACTCAGACATACCAATTAATCCGAATTTAGAGGCACTGTATGCACTTGTAAGTGCAGAACCATTTTTACCAGCAGTTGAAGAAATATTAATGATATCGCCAATTTTTCTATCTATCATTTCTGGTAAAACAGCACGAGTTACATAATAAGCACCCATTAAATTAATATCTATAATCTCTTTCCATTTGGATGGCTCTAACTCCATAAAATTGCCAAAAGCACCAATTCCAGCATTATTAATTAAAATATCTATTACACCTAGTTCTCTTTTAATCTTTGCAACCGCTACATTAACGGCTTCCATGTCAGAAACATCTGCAGTCGCAATTGCTATTTTAACATTATAGGTTTTTAGTTCTTCAGCGAGACTGATTAAATCTTTTTCTGTTCTGCCAACTAAACCAACGTTTACGCCTTCTTGTGCCAACGCGATGGCAATTGCTTTTCCTAATCCTTTACCTGCACCAGTAATTAATGCATTTTTTCCATTTATAGCTTCCATAATATTTTCAATTGAAATGCTAAATTAGTAAACGAATTTTTGGGTTACGTTTAGTTGATGTAAAATTCAAAATGAAAAGCTTAATCGATAGTGATTTAAAAAAAATACTTGGCACTATTCAAATAAAAAAGCCTGCAAACTTTCGCTTACAGGCTGTATAAATTATGTTATTCTAGTCTAAAAGGATTGAAATTAATTTTTCCCTTTTACTTTACGTTCTTGCTCTGTTAAATAGATTTTGCGTAAACGCATGCTTACTGGTGTAACCTCAATATACTCATCAGCTTGTATGTACTCCATACATTCTTCTAAAGAGAATTTAATAGCTGGTGCAATACGAGTATTATCATCTGTACCAGATGCACGCATGTTAGTTAATGCTTTTCCTTTAACAACATTCACTACTAAATCGTTATCACGAATGTGTTCACCCATAATCTGACCTTCATAAACATCAACTCCTGGATCTACGAAGAAACGACCTCTATCTTGTAACTTATCAATAGAATAAGCAGTAGTCATCCCTTTTTCCATAGATACTAAAACTCCGTTTAAACGACCTGGAATTGTACCTTTCCAAGGCTCATAAGCTTTGAAACGGTGTGCCATGATTGCCTCACCAGCAGTTGCAGTTAATACGTTGTTACGCAAACCAATAATACCACGAGCTGGAATTTCGAATTCTAAGTGTTGTAAATCGCCTTTTGGCTCCATAATTAACAACTCACCTTTACGTTGAGTTACCAATTCGATTACCTTACCAGCAACTTCGCCAGGAACGTCTACAATTAATGTTTCAATTGGCTCACATTTTTTACCATCAATTTCTTTAACAATAACCTGTGGTTGACCAACTTGCATTTCGTAACCTTCACGACGCATCGTTTCGATTAATACTGATAAATGGAGAATACCACGACCGTAAACCAACCAAGCATCTGGAGAAGCAGTCTCAACCACTTTCAAGGCTAAGTTTTTCTCCATTTCTTTCATTAAACGCTCTCTAATACGTTGTGAAGTAACCAATTTACCTTCTTTACCAAAAAATGGAGAATTGTTAATCGTAAACAACATATTCATTGTTGGCTCATCAATGCTAATTACAGGCAATTGTTCTGGTGCATCAAAATCAGCAATGGTATCGCCAATATCAAAACCATCGATACCAACAACAGCACAAATATCTCCAGAACTTACTTCTGTAGTTCTGATTTTACCTAAACCTTCAAAAGTATACAATTCTTTTACTCTAGATTTAACCATTTTACCATCACGTTTAATTAACGTAATTGGTTGGTTTTCTTTAATTGTACCACGGTGTACACGTCCAATTGCAATACGACCTACGAAAGAAGAATAATCTAACGAAGTGATTTGCATTTGTAAAGTACCTTCGTTAATTGGTGCAGGTGGAATAGTAGCCACAACTGTATCTAATAAAGCAAAAATATCTGTAGTAGGTACTTTCCAATCAGTGCTCATCCATCCTTGCTTAGACGAACCGTAAATTACAGGAAAATCTAATTGGTCTTCAGTAGCCTCTAAGTTAAAGAACAACTCAAAAATTTGTTCGTAAACCTCTTCTGGTCTACAATTTTCTTTATCAACTTTGTTTACAACAACAATTGGTTTTAAACCTAAAGCCAAAGCTTTTTGTGTTACGAAACGCGTTTGAGGCATTGCACCTTCAAAAGCATCACACAATAACAAAACGCCATCGGCCATTTTCAATACACGCTCAACCTCACCGCCAAAATCCGCGTGACCAGGAGTATCAATGATGTTAATTTTTACGTCTTTATATTGTACCGAAACGTTTTTAGAAACGATAGTAATCCCACGTTCACGTTCTAAATCGTTGTTGTCTAATATCAATTCTCCTTTTTGTTCGTTGTCACGAAAAACAGAACAAGAGTGTAAAATCTTATCAACCAATGTAGTTTTACCGTGGTCAACGTGTGCTATAATAGCTATATTTCTAATCTTTTGCATAAAATGCGCCTATAAATTTCCGCAAAGGTACGTTTTTTCATTTAATTTTTAAGGGTTTTATCAACTAAAAATGCAAGAATAGTTCTGTTAAATTTTGATTGTCAATAGTTTAATGTAATTTTTAAAAATAACTAAGATTAACAAATGTTAACAGCAATTCTTTACCTTTAATCATATTATGAATAAAAAAGCAATTTTATTGGGTGCTACTGGGCTAATTGGAGCAGATTTATTAAACAAATTATTGGCAAATGATCATTATGATGAAGTATTGGCTATTAGCCGAAAAGAAATAAAAATCAACCATTCTAAATTAAAACAGCTGATTCTAGATTTTGAGCATATTAACCAATACGAGTCTCAAATAATTGGGGATGAGGTTTTTTGTTGCTTGGGTACCACCATTAAAAAAACACCAGATTTAAGCACTTATCGCAAAATTGATTATCAATATCCACTAGATGTGGCCAAAATAGCATTTAAAAACGGAGCGAAAAGCTATCATATTGTATCAGCAATGGGCGCAAATGTGAAATCGAAATTATTTTATAACAGAACAAAAGGAGAAGTAGAAAGAGACTTACAAAAAATGCCATTCGAATCCATTCATATTTACCAACCCGCCTTATTGGATGGCCACAGAAAAGAAGAGCGGACTGCAGAAAAACTGATGATTGGTTTTTTTCGGTTATTGAACCCTATTTTGATTGGTCCACTAAAAAAATACAGAAGCATAAAAATTGAAACAGTGGCATCAGCAATGCTAAATCAAGCTCAAAAAAAAATTAAAGGGATTTTTATTTACCAATCTGATGAGATTGAGGAGTTAGGTTGATAAACAATGTAGCACCGCTGATTTTTTTTAAAGAAGGCAGCTTTTTAAAATTAGACGAATCATTTCTGAAACTTCAAAAAAATAGAAATTAAATTCTTGTTTTGCCAAAAGCCCATTCTAAAAACTTTGGCATTGCCTTAGCCCAAGTTTGTACATCGTGCTTACCTCCAACCATTTCATAGTAGCAAATATCATTCGGTCTTTGGTATCCCTTTTTTAGTAGTTCTTTAACAACATCTATCGTATCGTCTATAGAATCAATAATGAAATTATGATTACGATCTGCAGTTTCGTCATTTGTCCCAGTCATTAACCAAAATTTAACATCAGGTTTACCTTCTGTTTCACGAATCATCTCATGTACAATACGATCTTCATCTGTATAATCAGCACTTAAATCCTTTTTTCTCCACCAAAAAGAACCAGAGAAAACACCAACAATATCAAAATAGTTATCATGGTTCCAAGCAATATCGAAAGCAGTAATACCGCCTAAAGAAAAGCCAGCAAAAGCACGTTTACCATTAATGTTCACGTTAATTTCGTTTTCCACAAAAAGCATCAACTCTTTACTAATAAATTCGCTATATGCTTTAGCCTTAATACCTCTTTTTTTAAAATCCGGTTTCCCGACAATTCCATATTCTAAAATTCTTTCTGCGCCTGCCTTAACACCGATTACTACTGTTGGTTCGATAATCCATTTTTGATAAAGCGCACTGAGTGTACGCTCCATATCCATCTGAGCTAAATCTTGGCCATCGTTTATCAATAAGAGGTTAACATGTTCATTACCCAACAAATTATCAGGCATAAAAATTTCTAACTCAACTTCTCTTTTTAAATAAACAGACTTTAGTTTATGGTTGGTTTTAATAACGTCAGGAAATGTAAAGGCAGTGTACATAGTTCAATAAATAGCTTTCTCACTAATCTGCCGCAAAGGTAAGAAACCTTTAAAACTATTAGTCAATGCGATGTATTTTTTATTTAAAATACAGATTTATAGGAATTAATAAACTAATTTCTTTGTGTTTGAGTTAGATTTTTCTACCTTAAAGTATCTAAATAAATAAGCGTGAAAGAAGAACTAAAACAGTGGCATAGCCCTAACCTTAATATGGAGATGAAAACCCTTGTTTTTGGACATGGTGGTTATCCTATATTTCTGTTCCCAACTAGTATGGGAAGTTATTTTGAAAACAAAGATTTTAAATTGATAGATGCCGTTCAGCAATTTGTAGATGCTGGTAAAGTAAAAATTTATTGCCCAGATGGAATTGACAAGTTAAGTTGGTATAACAAAGGTGTTCATCCTGAAGATCGTATTAAAAATCATATTTGGTATGACAAGTTTTTATTAGAAGAACTTGTTCCTTTAGCAAAACATGAAACTGGTCACAACAAAGTAATAACCGCAGGGTGTAGTTTTGGCGGTTATCACGCAGCTAATTTTGCCTTTCGCCACCCATGGACAGTAAGTCACTTATTTAGCATGAGTGGGGCATTTGATATCTCTAGTCAATTAGACGGCTTTTACAATGACGAGGCTTACTTTAATAATCCTGTAGATTTCGTTCCAAATGACATGAACCAAGAGCTTTGGCAAATGAAAATTGTTTTGGGCACATCAGACCGAGATATGTGCAAGAAAGACAACGAAAGATTATCAGCCATTTTAACTAAAAAAGGAATTGATCATTGGTTAGATATTAGGCAAAACGCAGACCATGATTGGCCAACATGGCGACAAATGTTTCCCGATTATTTATCAAAATTATAAAAAATTAACTCCCAATAGATATGAAGAAAATAGGAATTTTATTTGGGCAAGAACGCTCATTTCCAGAAGCTGTAATTAAAAGAATTAACGATAAGGCAGAAAAAGGTATTACAGCAGAAGCTGTAAAAATTGATAAGATGTTTCAAAATGCACCTTTAGATTATGCGGTTATCATAGATCGTATTTCTCAAGATGTTCCATTCTATCGTGCTTCTTTAAAAAATGCGGCGATTACTGGAACGGCCGTAATCAACAATCCATTTTGGTGGAGCGCTGATGAAAAATTTTTCAACAATGCATTAGCCGAGCAGATTGGTGTGCCAGTTCCAAAAACAGCATTAATTCCATCAAGAGAACATCCAAGTGGCACAACTGCACAATCTTTCTCTAACTTAACTATGCCGCTAGATTGGGATGCGATTTTTGAATATACTGGCTTTCCTGCTTACATGAAGCCTTTTGATGGCGGGGGCTGGAGAGATGTTTACAAACTACATGACAAAGAGGATTTCTTTAATAAACATAGCGGAACAGAGCAATTAGTGATGCTCTTACAAGAAGAGATTATTTTCGAAGAGTATTTTAGATGCTATTGCATTGGAGGCAAGCATGTACGCATTATGCAGTACGAACCTCGCAACCCACACCATTTACGTTATGAAGTTGGCAAAGCTCCTTCTAGCGAAAAATTATTGAAAACTATTGAAGAGTACACACTTAAACTGTGCAATTATTTAGGCTATGATTTTAATACAGTAGAATTTGCAGTTCGCGACGGTGTGCCTATCGCAATTGATTTCTGTAATCCAGCTCCAGATGCCGACCTTAAAAGCGTTGGTCAAGAGAATTTTGATTGGGTAGTAGAAACAACTGCAAATTATGCTATTGAAAGAGCTAAAGCTCAAAAACCAAATCAAGATAATTTAACTTGGGGTAAATATGTTAAATCTGCCGCAGCTGGCTTACCATTAGTTGCAAAAGTAGCAGCAAAAACAAAAAGTGTAAAACCAGCAGTTGCAAGCAAACCTAAAGTAAAAAAAGCAGTTACTCCAAAAGCAAAAACTACATCAGCTAAAAAATAAGTGGGATTTTAAACAGAAAATAATATGAAGAATGAATTCACGCTCGGAATAGAGGAAGAGTACATGGTAATTGATCCCGTTACCAGAGAGCTTACCTCACATGATCAAAAAATAGTAGAATCTGCTCAAAAAATTCACAAGGATCAAGTTAAAGCAGAGATGCACCAAGCGGTAGTAGAAGTTGGCACAGGAATTTGCAACAACACAGATCAAGCCAGAAAAGAAATATCCCAACTTCGATATACTGTTTCTCAATTAGCTGGAGAGCAAGGCTTAAGAATTGGCGCATCAGGAACTCATCCATTTTCACATTGGGAAAAACAGTTGATAACTGAACATCCTCGTTATAGCGAAATTGTAAACGAATTGCAAGAAGCAGCTCGTTCAAATTTAATCTTTGGCTTGCATGTTCATGTTGGTTTTCAATCTCGCGAATTGGCCATACACATTGCCAATCAAGTAAGGTATTTCTTGCCACATGTTTTTGCACTTTCTACCAACTCTCCTTTTTGGGAAGGTAGAAATACTGGATATAAATCTTTTAGAACAAAGATTTTTGACAAATTTCCTCGTACTGGCATTCCTGATATTTTCAATAGTATTGAAGATTACGACAATTACGTTAAGCTTTTAATTAAAACGAATTGTATGGATAATGCTAAGAAAATTTGGTGGGATATTCGTGTACATCCATTTTTTGACACTGTAGAATTTCGAATTTGCGATTGCCCAATGTTAATTGATGAAACTATGGCTTTTACTGCCATATTTCAAGCTTTATGCGCTAAACTATACAAACTACGTTTGCAAAACATGGAGTTTATTAGTTATTCTAGAGCATTAATTAATGAAAATAAATGGAGAGCTGCTCGTTACGGCATCGACGGAAATTTAATTGACTTTGGTAAAGAAATGGAAGTAAATTGTCGCAACTTAATTTTAGAATTACTAGATTTTATTGATGATGTGGTTGATGAATTAGGCAGCAGAAAAGAAATTGATTATGTGCATAAAATTTTAGCAGACGGTACAGGAGCAGATAGACAATTGGCTGTATTTGAAAAAACTGGAAGTCTCGAGTCTGTTGTAGATTACATTACTTCTCAAACATTAATAGGTGCAGGATAAGGATGAATAATAAAAGAAAAATAAAAGTAGCAGTTATTGACATGAATAATGGATTTCCTAACCAAGGAATGAGAGGGATTCAAGAACTGCTTCAAACTTATCATGAGAATAAAGAGCTGAATTTAACTTTCGATTTATTTGATTTAAGAAAAAAAGGAGAAATACCTGATTTAAGTTTTGATATTTTTATCTCTAGCGGTGGTCCAGGTAGCCCTTTTGATGGAGAAGAGGAAAAATGGGAGAATGATTTTTTTACCCTTTTAGACAAAATAGATAACTTTAATGCCGAAAACACCCATAAAAAGCATGCATTTTTAATTTGCCATTCTTTTCAATTGGCTTGTAGAAAATATAAACTAGGAACTGTTACACAAAGAAAATCTAATGCTTTCGGGATTTTTCCAATTAGTTTAACAACCGATGGCGAGCAAGAACCTCTATTTATGGGTTTACCAAATCCATTTTATTCTGTTGATAGTAGAGATTGGCAAGTAGTGCAGCCCATAGAAACTGATTTTGAAGAAAAAGGCGCTAAAATTTTAGCCATTGAAAAGGAAAGACCTCATGTAGATTTAGAACGTTGCATCATGGCAATTCGTTTTTCTGATCAAATTATTGGCACACAATTTCATCCAGAAGCAGATCCAATAGGCATGAAAATGTACTTAATGCTCGAAGAAAAGAAAACTGCAATCATTAAAAATCATGGCGAAGATAAATATTTAGATATGTTGAATAGCCTTGACGATCCTAATAGAATTACTTTAACGCAAAGTATAATTTTACCTAATTTTTTAAATCAAGCAATTAATTCTCTGCAAAAAACCTAACAATTAGCTAATTATCCGATTTGCTAATTAGCTAATTAACTATAACCATGATACAAAAATACCGTAACCAGTTTAATCAAAATTTTACTGAAGAAAAGTATAAAAAATTTATCAAAGCATTAGAAAAAGATTACCAGCCAATCCCATTTAGAGTGGCAGAAACACCCATTTTTATACCTCAAGAGTTAAGGGAAAAACTAATTGCAGCTGGCGAAGAAATTATTGCATTAATTAAACAAGATAACTTTAAAGAGCTTACACAAAAATCAATTCCTTCGGAGTGGAATGTTCCTAACGAAACTGCACATCCGCATTTTTTAACTTTTGATTATGGTTTATGCAAAGATGAAAAGGGAGAAGTAACACCAATGCTGATTGAGATGCAAGGTTTTCCATCATTATATGGATTTCAATCTCATCTAGCAAAAACTTATAAAGAAGAATTCGAATTAGATCAAAATTTAAGCCCTTATTTTAACGGATTAGATGAAACTTCTTATTTCAATTTATTAAGAGAAGTACTCATTGGAGATTACCAAGCTCATGAAGTTGCCTTAATGGATATTGATGCTCCTAATCAAAAAACAGCAATAGATTTTTTAGTTACCGCAAAAAAAATAGGCATTAAAATTCTTTCATTATCAGACATTAAACAAGTTGGCAAGAAATTATTCTATAAAGAAAATGGAAATCAAATTCAATTGAAAAGAATTTATAATAGATTGATATTTGATGAAATTGGCGAAAATACAACGGTATTTAAAACTAGCTTTGACCCTAGAGAAGAGCTAGATATAGAGTGGATTACACATCCAAACTGGTTTTATCGCATTAGCAAATATACCATGCCGTTCTTAAAAAGTAAATTCGTTCCAGAAACTCGCTTTTTAAACACCATTGAGAGCATCCCAACAGATTTGGAGAATTATGTATTAAAACCTCTTTTTAGTTTTGCTGGTATGGGAGTAATTATAGACGTTAGTGAAACCGATATTAAAACAGTAAAAGATCCAGAAAATTGGATTTTACAACGAAAAGTTACATACGAGCCTATTATACAAGCATTAGATGCTGGCGTAAAAGCAGAAATTAGAATGATGTATTTATGGCCAGAAGGTGGCGAACCAAAACTTTGCATTAATTTAAGCAGATTGAGCAGAGGTAAAATGATTGGTGTACGCTACAATGCAGATTTCGATTGGGTTGGAGGCACAGTTGGATTGATGGAATAAGAAGTATTCGTCCTGCTGAATTTATTTCAGCATCAGCTAAAAATATATGGAAATAGGAGGATGTGTTTATATTTTAACAAATTTCGGAAATCACGTATTATATATCGGAGTTACTTCTTAGTTATTTTTTAGAACTAAAGAGCACAGAGATAAATTATACGCAAAATCTTTTACTGCAAAGTATAATCTCTTTAAATTGGTTTATTTTAAACAGTTTTCAACTATACAAGAAGCTATTATAGAAGAAAAAAGATTAAAAAATTGGAGAAGACAATGGAAAATAAATTTGATCAATAGCTTTAATCCTAATTGGAGAGATTTATTTTACGAAATTGATTAAAATAATACTGACCCTGAAATAAATTCAGGGAGACGGTAATAGCTAAATTCATTTACAAATTTTTACACTAATCTGAACCCTCCTATTATATAAATCGTAATTTTGCAGTATGGATATCCAGTTCATTTTAATGATTATCATATTTATTGGCGCACTATTTTACATAGGTCGATTGATTTATCGTTCGTTTGCTGCAAAAAGTGATGGTTGTGCATCTGGCTGCGGTAAATGTCCAGCAAATTTCGAGAACATTACTGAACCTAAAAAGTAATTGCAAATGTTAGATAGATTTGCTAATTATCTCAAGAACAGGTTAAATATTACAGCAGATCAAGCTGCTGAAGCGGTAAGTTGCCTAAAAATTAAAACAGTTAAAAAAGGTCAAATTCTTTTAAATGCTGGCGATTTAAAATCTGAAGCTTATTTTGTTAATAGTGGCTTATTAAGATATTTTTCTATAGACGAAAAAGGAAAAGAACATATTATTCAGTTTGCTCCAGAAGATTGGATGCTTAGCGATAGAGATACATCAATATTTAATGAAGAATCTGTTTTTTATATCGATGCGATTGAAGACACAGAAGTAGTTATCGTTAAAAAAGATTTCTTCCCAGCTATCAAAAACATCGTTCCAGAAATATTAGAGCTAAATGTTTTAATGTTGCATAATTCAATCCGTTTTATGCAAAAAAGAATAAATATGTTATTGTCCGCAACTGCGGAAGAAAGATATTTAGACTTTATAAAATTATACCCAAACCTTACTTTACGTGTACCTCAATGGATGATTGCTTCTTATTTAGGTATTACTCCTGAATCTCTAAGTCGTGTTCGTAAAGATCTAGCAAAAAAGCATTTCAGGTAATTTGTTCAGTCGTTCATTTGCTCACTTGTTCATTAACAAACTATTCTCTAATGAACTAATGGCTATTGAACCAATTTCTTATCCTACATCAATGTGTAGCTTAATCGCTTGCCTTAACTTTGTGTTATTAATTTAAACATAACATAAAGCAAAATACTATGGCAACTACTCAATGGGCATTAGACCCTACACACAGCGAATTACAATTTAAAGTAAAGCACTTAATGATTACCACAGTTACTGGTAGCATCAAATCTTTCTCGGCAGAATTAACTTCAGAAGGTGAAGATTTTACAAATGCAAACATTAATTTTTCTGGAGAAATTTCTTCATTAGATACTGGAAATACAGACCGTGATAATCATTTAAAAAGCGCTGATTTTTTTGATGCAGAAACACATCCAACAATGAATTTTGTATCTACAGCGGTAGAAAAAGATGGCGATGATTATATTGTTAAAGGAGATTTAACAATTAAAGGAGAAACAAAGCCTGTAAAACTGACTGCAGAATTTGGTGGTATTGCAACTGACCCTTGGGGAAATACAAAGGCGGGCTTTACCTTAAGTGGAAAAATTAATCGTACTGACTTTGGTTTAACTTGGAATGCAGCTCTAGAAACTGGTGGGGTAATGGTTAGTGAAGAAGTTAAAATTTTAGGCGAATTACAATTTGTAAAACAAGCTTAATTCAGAATAAAGAACAAGGATTAAGGAGCAAAGATTAGGAGAGAACAAAATGGAAGCAAAAATAAAACAAGTAGCAGCAATATTAAATCCACCTGCGCCACATATGGTTGGCGATGGCTTTAGAGTTCATAATTTTTTTCCAAGTGGATATAAATTAGAAATGAGCCCTTTTTATATGCTCGATTACAATGCAAAAATTGAATTTTCTCCTCGAAATGAGCCTAGAGGTGTTGGCGTACATCCACACCGTGGATTTGAAACCGTAACTATTGCCTACCAGGGCGCTGTTGCTCATCATGATAGTGCTGGAAACAGCGGAACTATCTATCCTGGCGATGTACAATGGATGACTGCTGCAAGTGGGATTTTGCACAAAGAACACCACGAAGAAGAATTTAGCAAAAAGGGTGGTATTTTTCAAATGGTACAGCTTTGGGTAAACTTACCAGCCAAAGATAAAATGAGCACGCCTAAATATCAAGGCATTAAACAAAATGAAATACAGCAATTTACTTTAGCTGATAATTCTGGTATAATTGAAATAATTGCTGGCAAATATCGGGATAAAAAAGGTAGCGCAAATACATTTAGTCCAATAGAAATGTACAATGCTCGCTTAAATAGTGGAGGAAAAGCCAACTTTAACTTTGCGGCTAATTATAATACTGGAATTGTAGTAATTGAAGGCAAAGTAAAAATTAATGAAACGGAAATTGCGAACACCAATCAATTTGTACACTTTAAAAACGAGGGTGAAGAAATTAAAATAGAAGCCTTAGAGCAAAGTGTATTATTAATTTTAAGTGGAGAGCCGATTAATGAGCCAATTGCAGCTTATGGTCCATTTTTAATGAATAAGCCTGAAGAAATACAACAAGCAATTGCCGATTACAACAATGGCAAATTTGGTTACTTAGATGAATAAATATTAATTAATTTCTTTTTTTAAGCCGATAAGACGCTACAGCAATTATCGGCTTTTTTATTTTTTATTAATTAAGCAAACTGCATACGCAACCACTCCTTCTTCTCTGCCCACAAAACCCATTTGTTCGCCGGTTGTTGCTTT
>JAIELS010000101.1 GCA_019752795.1 Sphingobacteriaceae bacterium | reverse complement strand
AATGAAAGTGGTAAGAAAGCATTTAAAAGCATGGATTTAAACGGAAATAATGTACTAACTCATTATACTTCTCAATATGCTAATCAGTTTACACCTAGCCCTGATGGCAAATGGATGGCTTTTACAGAGTTATTTAATGCTTACATCACTCCTATGGTTACCACTGGTGTTGCTTTAGATTTATCTGCAAATAATAAATCTATTCCTTTGGCTAGAGTTACAAAAGACGCCGGAACCTATTTACATTGGAGTGCAGATAGCAAAAAACTACTGTGGACTTTAGGAGAACAATATTACAATAGAGAAATTAAAAATACTTTTTCATTTGTAGAAGGAGCTCCGCAAATTTTACCCGAACTAGATACTGCAGGTATCAATTTAGGATTAAAGTTAAAAGCAGACCTACCAACAGGTATGCTTGCCTTAAAAGGTGCGAGAATAATTACCATGAAAGGCGATGAAGTGATTGAAGAAGGTACAATCCTTTTAGAAAACAATAAAATTATTGCTGTTGGAAAAAATGTGGCCATACCTGCAACTGCAAAAGTTGTAGATGTAACTGGAAAAACAATTATGCCGGGTATGATTGATGTACACGCACATTTACGCACTAGTCCAGATGGAGTTAGCCCGCAACAAGATTGGTCGTACCTCGCAAATTTATCTTTTGGCGTAACTACATCTCACGATCCAAGTAGTAACACTGAAATGGTGTTTAGTCAAAGTGAAATGTTAAAAGCAGGACGAATGATTGGCCCACGCTTATATTCTACCGGTTCTATCTTATATGGTGCCGATGGAGATTTTAAAGTAGTAATTAACAGTTTAGACGATGCTTTATCTCATTTAAAACGATTAAAAGCAGTTGGTGCTTTTTCAGTTAAATCATACAATCAGCCACGTAGAGACCAACGCCAACAGATTTTAGAAGCTGCAAGACAATTGAAAATGGAAGTTGTTCCAGAAGGTGGATCTACATTTTTCCATAACATGACGATGGTTGCAGACGGACATACAGGGATTGAGCATAGTATTCCGATTGCGCCAGTTTATAAAGACGTAGTAGATTTCTGGAATAACACTAAAGTTGCCTATACTCCTACTTTAATTGTAGCTTATGGCGGACAATGGGGAGAAAATTATTGGTATGACAGAACTAATGTATGGGAAAACGAAAGGTTATTAAGTTTTACGCCAAGAGCAATTATCGATGCCCGCTCTAGAAGAAGAACAACTTCAGAATATGGAGATTATGGTCATATTGAAGTATCAAAAGCAGTAAAGCAAATTGCTGACGGCGGCACAAAAATTAATTTAGGTGCACATGGACAAATACAAGGTTTGGGTGCGCATTGGGAATTATGGATGTTTGTTCAAGGTGGCGCAACACCATTGCAAGCAATTAGAAATGCCACTTTAAATGGAGCAGCTTATTTGGGCATGGACAAAGAAATTGGTTCGTTAGAAGTAGGGAAATTAGGTGATTTGGTTGTAATGGATTCAAATCCGTTAGATGACATTAGAAACTCTGAGAAAATTAAATATGTGATGATTAACGGACGTTTATACGATAGTTTAACCATGAATGAAACTGTTAGCCGAGAAAAAGTAAGAAGTAAATTATGGTTTGAATTAGATAGAGGTGTTGCTTTTACAATTCCTTTTAAAGCCTCAGAAACTTGGACTTTTACAGTTCCGCATTGCGATTAATTTTGATACATTTATAGTTTTATCATTCCGACTTTGGAGGAATCTCATAAATGAATTATTTACATGAGATTCTTTACAGGCTTAGAATGACAAAATATTATTTAAAACAATGACCGAAATCGTTCTTCTTACTTCAATTAACGCCCCTATTCAAATTGTATTTGATTGTGCTAGAAGTATAGATATTCATCAGTTATCTACTGCAAAAACAAACGAAAAAGTAATTGCTGGTAAAATGAGTGGGCTTTGTGAATTAGGCGATGAGGTAACTTGGAGAGCAAAACATTTCGGCATTTATCAAAACTTAAGTTCAAAAATTACTAAACTAAAAGCACCATTCTATTTTCAAGACTGTATGACAAAAGGTGTTTTTAGTTTCGTCAAACACGACCATTTTTTCGAAGAAAAAGAGGGAATTACTTTAATGAAAGATGTATTTTATTATGGAGTTCCCTATGGAATATTTGGTAAATTATTTAATAAAATCATCCTTAGGAAGTATATGATTGATTTGCTAACGGAAAGAAATCGAGTGATTAAGGAGGTAGCGGAGAAAGAATATCGTTAAAATTTATTTCAGCATCTGCCCTGTATACGGGCCCTGAAATGAATTCAGGGTGACGTTAGCAATTATAAAACCAATAGCCCAAAATCTCTTAACGTATGTATTGGTTTCGAATACCAGAATAATTCAAAATGCTCAATTTTTTGCTCAAAATCTGCCTTTACTTCTTGAAAAGTGTAAACCTTATCATTAGTAACCGCCATTCTTTCTAATATATTAACCAACCATTCACCCTCATTTTTACCAGTCTGTATGCTAAAGATTTCTTTCTTACCATGAAAAGTTAAAGTAGCCATTTCCCAAGTATTGCCTTTTTTAGATTTGGTAAAAGTCTCTATTGTAGGTTTCCCTCCTAACCAAACAATTTTGGCGGTAGGTTTAACGTTGAAATTATCATTCTCAACTAAGGCTTTATCAATAAAATTAGCTGGAATACTTGTTTTAGGAATTTTAAAATCGAACCAATCTTGCAATTTGTAATCGAAACAAATGCCATGCATAAAATTGAACAAAGACTTCTTCAATCCAAAGCTGAATTGATTGTGGTCAATTCCTGTTTTGTCTATATAATTGATATCGTTATTGGCAAAGGTTCCAATCTCTTCGGTTTCTTTTACCACGCCAAATTTTTCAGGGTATAAACCTACTGGGCTGTGAGCCGTCATAGCGAATTGATGCCAAAAACCAGACTGTAAAACTCCAGCTTCAAACAATTGACGAACCATTTCTAAGCTATCAACCGTTTCTTGAATTGTTTGTGTTGGATAACCATACATCAAATAAGCGTGTACCATCACTCCTGCTTCAGTAAAATTTCTAGTTACTTTAGCTACTTGTTCTACTGTTACACCTTTGTCAATCAGTTTCAATAACCTGTCTGATGCCACTTCTAAACCGCCCGAAACAGCAATACATCCAGAAGCCTTTAACAACAAACATAAATCTCTAGTAAAACTTTTTTCAAAACGAATATTTGTCCACCAAGTAACTGAAATCTTTCTACGTAAAATCTCTAAAGCTACTTCACGCATTAAAGCTGGCGGCGCAGCTTCATCTACAAAGTGAAAACCATTTTGACCAGTATTGTTGATTAAGTCTTCTATTCTATCTACAATCAGCTTTGCAGCAATAGGCTCATATACTTTAATGTAGTCTAAAGAAATGTCGCAGAAAGTACATTTACCCCAATAACAACCATGCGCCATGGTGAGTTTGTTCCAACGTCCATCGCTCCACATTCGGTGCATTGGATTTACAATTTCGATAACCGAAATATAGTTATCTAGCTGTAAATCTGAATAATCTGGCGTACCAACATCGGCCTGTTTGTAATCACTTCTTAGCGCATCATTTTTATACACAACCTCTCCATTCTCTAATAAAAAAGTTCTTTTGTAAAGATTAAATTCCGTTTGATTTAAAATTGCATTGCACAACAATTCAATTGGCAATTCTCCATCATCAAGGGTGATGTAATCGAAAAACTCGAAAACACGAACATCCGAGAGTGAGCGTAACTCCGTATTTGGGAAACCACCGCCCATTGAAATTTTAATATGAGGGTAGTTTTGTTTTACAAATTGCGCACAACGAAAAGCAGCATATAAATTCCCTGGAAAAGGAACAGAAATAAGGAATAATTTAGGTTCAACTTTTGCTATCCTATTTTTAAGGATATCAATTAGGATTTGATCTATGTAAGTAGGTTCTTGATTTAAAGCTTCATACAATTCATCAAATGAATTTGCGCTTCTCCCTAATCGCTCTGCATAACGGCTAAAACCAAAATTTGGGTCAATGCATTCTACAATAAAATCTGAAATGTCTTCTAAATAAAGTGTTGCTAGATGTTTGGCTTTATCTTGCGTTCCCATTGTACCAAAAGCCCAATCCAGTTCTTCTAATTGTGCAAAGCGAGAAGCTTCAGGTAAATAATCTTCCTGACAAATTTGTAAAGCCAATGTTGGATTTTTTCCTTGCAAAAAAGCAATAACAGAATCAATGGTTTTGAGGTATTCATCCCATAGGGAAATAATCCGTTTAGCATTTTCAGATAAATGTTCAATTTTCCCTTTTGGCGTAAGTGAGATTAATCCTTTCTTACAAAACAACGCCAAAATAACTTCTATACCTAAATCTGCTTGGGTCGAAGAAATATTTTTAGTATTCAAAAACCCTTTGATATAAGCCGTTGCTGGATACGGCGTATTCAATTGAGTAAATGGTGGAGTTATTAAAAGAAGATCGGTTTTCAAGAATTAGCTATTTGTTTCAAAAATACGTAAAATGTTTCTTTATAAGTTCTGTGCAATTACATAACCACTTGCCCAAGCCCATTGGAAATTGTAACCGCCCAACCAGCCCGTAACATCCATACATTCTCCACCAAAATATAAACCAGGTATTTTTTTCGATTCTAAAGTCTTAGAAGAGACTTCGTTGGTGTCAATTCCGCCACGCATTACTTCGGCTTTATCGTATCCTTTATCTCCTGCTGGTTTTACTTTAAAATGATGAATGGTTTTTGCAATCAACTCCATATCTACTTTACTTAAATCGGATACAGTTTTAGTTAAAGGCAAAAATTTACCCAATGCATCGGTAAATTTCTTAGCGTAAAAACGATTTAACAAAGTTGATAAAAGCAACTTCCCATTAGAATTTCGCTCTTGTTCAATTAAATTGATGATATTTTGATGAGGTAATAAATCAATATTAAATACTTCCCCTCTACGCCAATAAGAAGAAATTTGTAAAATAGCCGGACCGCTTAAACCCCAGTGGGTAAACAAAATATTTTCTTCAAATGAAATTTTATCATTACTTACCTCACAAAAAACAGAATTACCTGAAAGTTGAGCATACCAGTCTTCATCTTTACCTGTAATGGTTAAAGGAACTAAAGCTGGTGCGGTTTCAATTAGGGTTAATCCGTTTTTTCTGGCAAAACGAAGGGCAAAATCGGTTGCACCCATTTTCGGAATTGGTAATCCGCCACTCGCAACAACCACTTTTTGAGCAGAAATAGATTTGGTTTTATCGCCAACAGTGTAATTTACACTAAAGCCTTTTTCCGTATGCTCTATGTCTTTTACCTCAGCATTACACCAAATTTCTTGCCCCATTTCTTCGCACAGCGATGTGAAAATTTCAACAATGTCTTTGGCATTTTTATCTTCTGGAAACAATTGTCCTAAAGTTTTCTCCTTGCCTACAATACCATAAGTCTCAAAAAAGTTAATGGTATCTTCAACAGTCCATTGGTTAAAAGAAGATTTTAAAAAGTGCGGATTGGCAGAAATAAATTGTTCTGTAGTTGCCCATTGGTTAGTATAATTACATCTACCACCGCCAGAAATTAGAATTTTAGCTCCGGGTTTACTATTCTTTTCTATAATAACAACCTTTTTACCTAAAAAACCAGCTTGAACAGCACACATCAATCCACAAGCTCCGGCACCAATAATTATTGCATCTAATTCCATTGTTACAAAGTTATAAGTTTTAGCTAATGCATTGTAGGTTTATCCATAATCTTGATATATCTATTTTAATCATTAATAAATCATAACTGACCATTAAATTTTTGTTATTTTTGTATTTTATAAAAAGTATTGATAATGGCAAAACAGATAAGCGAGTTAAAATTAGGAATATTAGGTGGCGGTCAGCTTGGCAGAATGCTGATACAAGAAGCAATAAACTATAATTTAACCACGCTAGTTTTAGATCCAGACCCAGATGCACCTTGCAAACACATCGCCAATAAATTTGAATGTGGTTCTATTACAGATTTTGATACGGTTTACAATTTTGGTAAAAAAGCAGATATCATTACTATAGAGATTGAAAAAGTAAATATAGAAGCTTTAGAACAATTAGAAAAGGAAGGAAAATTGGTATTTCCACAAGCTAGAGTTATTCGATTAATTCAAGATAAAGGTGTACAAAAACAGTTTTTCAAAGAAAATGATATTCCAACTGCTCCTTTCCAATTGGTAAATTCTAAAGAAGATTTATTAGCTACTAATTTTACTTATCCATATATCTTAAAACAAAGAAAAGATGGATACGATGGAAAAGGTGTAATGAAAATAAGCAATATTGGAGCGATTGATAATGCTTTTGATGCGCCCTCTTTAATTGAAGAGCTAGTAGATTTCGAAAAAGAAATCGCAGTTATTGTGGCTAGAAATTCAAACGGAGATATCAAAACTTTTCCGATGGTAGAAATGGAATTTAATTCCGAAGCTAATTTGGTTGAGTTTTTAATTTCACCGTCTACTTATCCTGATGACATACAAGAAAAAGCAGAAAAAATTGCCATGAATATTGCAACCGCATTAAATATTACTGGAATTTTAGCTGTAGAAATGTTTGTAACTAAAGACGGAGATATTTTAGTGAATGAGGTTGCTCCTCGTCCGCATAATAGTGGTCACCAAACTATAGAGGGCAATTATGTTTCGCAGTTCGAACAACATCTACGTGCTATTTTCAATTTGCCATTGGGCGATACACGTTCGTTAAGCAATGCCGTAATGATTAATCTTTTAGGTGAAAAAGGACATGAGGGTATTGCAAAATATGATGGGTTAGAGAAAATATTGGCTATTGATGGTGTTTATGTCCATCTTTATGGGAAAAAATATACTAAGCCTTTTCGTAAAATGGGTCACGTAACTATTGTTGACCAAAATAGAGACCAAGCCATAGCAAAAGCAAAATTGATACAAGAAACTTTGAGAGTAATCTCATAAGAAAGCTTAAAGACCAAAGCAAAAAGATTAAAGAGCAAGGAACAAAGATTAAAGACAATAAGCAAAAACAAAGAATATGAGTGCAAAAGTAGGTATAATAATGGGCAGCAAATCTGATTTAAATGTAATGCAAGATGCTGCTGATATCTGTAAGGAATTTGGTGTTGAATTTGAAATGACTGTAGTTTCTGCTCACCGTACACCAGATCGGATGTTTACTTATGCGAAGGAAGCTGCATCTCGTGGCTTAAAAGTTATTATTGCTGGTGCAGGCGGCGCTGCTCACTTACCCGGCATGGTGGCTTCTATAACTACTTTGCCTGTAATTGGGGTTCCTGTAAAATCATCCAATTCTATAGATGGTTGGGATTCTATTCTTTCTATTCTTCAAATGCCAAATGGTATACCTGTTGCAACGGTTGCTTTAAATGCAGCTAAAAATGCTGGTCTATTAGCTGTTCAAATTTTAGCAACTGCTGATGGTTCTCTAAGCACTAAAATGCAGGCATATAAAGACGATTTGAAAAAGAAAGTTGAAGAAAGTGCTGAGGAAATGGAAAATTAGTCCGGATGTCAGAAAGGCTATGCAAGTTTATCTTTCCGACTTTCCAGACTTATTGACTTTCGGTCCTTTTAATTCAAACTCGGGTCACTTGGAAAATTGCTTATATGAGCATATTTGTCACCTAAGTTGATGATAACTTCTTTCCAAAGTTCTTCTTCATTTTGTGAGAAAATTAAATCTTGATGATATTTATCTGAGACAATCCATGTATTTTCTTTAATTTCTTCTTCTAATTGACCATCAGACCAGCCAGAATAACCTAGAAAAAACTTAATTTCATGCTGAGCTATTGAATTAGTGTTTAATAAAATTTTAAGTGCTTCAAAGTTCCCTCCCCAATAAATGTCTTTGGCAATTTTTTCGCCACTATTTAATTTATCGTAACAACGATGAATAAAATGTATAGTATCAACTTCAACTGGTCCTCCAATAAAAATTGGATAATTTGCTTCCGATAGTTCTGGCACTAAATCCTTTATTACCAAAGCACTAGGCTGATTTAAAATAAAACCAAAAGTTCCTTCCACGCCATGCTCAACCATAAAAACAACCGAACGTTTAAAATTCGGATCTTTTAAAAACGGCTCAGAAATTAATAATCTTCCAGAACTTGGCTCAAGTTTGCTTAACATTTATGAAAATTAAGCAACCATTATCATTTTACCAAAAATAAAGCAACAGATTAAAATATTGATAAACTAAAGCCTATTTTTGTATATGGATTTAACACAAGAAATGCTACAAAGTTTAAGACAAGATTATCGCTCTGCAGAGCTTTCTGAAAAGGATGCAGATAAAAATCCAATTAAACAATTTGAGAAATGGTTTAAAGCAGCAGTAGATGCGCAAATTTTCGAACCTAATGTAATGACTTTGGCAACTGCAGATAAAACTGGCAAGCCGAATGCAAGAATTGTTTTATTAAAAGGTTTTGACGATAATGGCTTTAGTTTTTACACCAATTATTTAAGTCAAAAAGGAAAAGAATTAAAGAAAAATCCACAAGGTTGTTTAGTGTTTTTTTGGGCAGAATTAGAGCGACAGGTAAGAATAGAAGGAAAAATTGAGAAATTATCTAAAGAAGCTTCAGAAAAATATTTTCATTCAAGACCAATAGGAAGCCAAATTGGTGCTATTGTTTCTCCTCAAAGTCAAATTATTACTGATAGGAATATATTAGATAAAAAAGTTGAAGAATTAACCCAACAATACGAAGGTAAAATTATCCCTAAACCAGCGCATTGGGGTGGCTATATTTTAAAGCCAACAGCCATAGAATTTTGGCAAGGTAGAACTAGCCGTTTACATGACCGTATTAAATATGATTTAATTAATGGAAAATGGCAAACAAACAGATTAGCACCTTAAAATATAAGGTCATCATCATTTTAAATATACAGTTAGAGAAAAATTAATCATGAATAATATTACAGTAATCGGTTCGGGGACAATGGGAAATGGTATAGCCCATACTTTTGCTCAGTTTGGCTATAAAGTAAATTTAGTAGATATTAACAGTGAAGCTTTAAATAAAGCAATTATCACAATTACCAAGAACTTAGACAGACAAGTTGCCAAAGGAACTTTAAGCGAACAAGCAAAAGAAAATACTTTAGCCAATATCACAACTATTACTGACCTGCAAGCTGGAGTAGAAAATGCAGATTTAATTGTAGAGGCCGCAACAGAAAATATTGACCTTAAACTTAAAATTTTTAAAGATTTAGATCAATATGCTAAACCAGAAGCAATCTTAGCTAGTAATACGTCATCAATTTCTATTACTCAAATTGCTGCCGTAACCAATCGTGGCGATAAAGTAATTGGTATGCACTTTATGAATCCAGTTCCAGTAATGAAGTTGGTAGAGGTGATTAGAGGTTATGCTACGAGTAATGAAACTACATTACAAATAATGGAATTGTCTAAAAAATTAGAAAAATCTCCAGTAGAAGTAAATGATTATCCTGGTTTTGTTGCCAATAGAATATTAATGCCAATGATTAATGAGGCGATCTATACTTTATTTGAAGGTGTTGCAGGAGTTGCTGAAATAGATACCGTAATGAAATTAGGAATGGCGCATCCAATGGGACCACTTCAATTAGCAGATTTTATTGGTTTAGATGTTTGTTTAGCTATATTAAATGTATTGCATAATGGTTTCGGTAATCCTAAATACGCACCGTGTCCGCTATTGGTAAATATGGTAATGGCTGGTAAAAAAGGTGTAAAATCTGGCGAAGGATTTTATGATTATAGCAATGGAGTAAAAGAAGCAAAAGTGGCTGCAAAGTTTACCCCAAACCCATAAAGAGGCTTTAAATTTACTCTGCAACATTTGCAATATAAAAGCAACTAGCCTTTGGGAGATTTAATGGTTAAACTACTATATTTACAAAATGAACGAAAATCTTGACCCTTCTTCAGAAAGTTTAACTCCAACTGAGCGTGATATCGAAAAAGTATTACGTCCGCAAGAGTTTGAAGATTTTACTGGTCAGGACAAGATTTTAGAAAACCTTAAAATTTTCGTTAAAGCTGCTAAACTGCGAGGAGAAGCATTAGATCATGTTTTATTACACGGCCCACCAGGCTTAGGTAAAACCACACTTTCATATATTATCGCTAATGAGATGGGTGTAAATATCAAAGTTACATCTGGCCCCGTTTTAGACAAACCTGGAGATTTAGCAGGTCTTTTAACCAATTTAGAAACTGGAGACATCCTTTTTATTGATGAAATTCATCGTTTATCACCTTTGGTAGAAGAGTATTTATACTCTGCTATGGAAGATTTTAAGATTGACATCATGTTAGAAAGTGGGCCTAATGCCCGGTCGGTTCAAATTGGATTAAATCCTTTCACATTAGTTGGTGCAACTACACGATCTGGATTGTTGACGGCACCATTAAGAGCTAGATTTGGAATTAATTCTCGTTTAGCTTATTACGATGCTAAAATATTAACAACAATCGTTTTGCGATCTTCTGCAATTTTAAACACACCAATTTCTGATGAAGGTGCTTACGAAATCGCCCGTCGTAGTCGTGGCACACCACGTATTGCAAATGCACTTTTACGTAGAACGCGAGATTTTGCTCAAATAAAAGGCAATGGAAGTATTGATACAGAAATTGCTCGTTATGCATTAACTGCCTTAAATGTTGATGAACATGGCTTAGATGAAATGGATAATAAAATTTTATTGGCCATTATTGATAAATTTAAAGGTGGTCCGGTAGGTTTAAAAACTATTGCCACCGCAGTTGGGGAAGATGACGGTACAATAGAAGAAGTTTACGAGCCGTTCTTAATTCAAGAAGGTTATTTGATGCGTACAGCTAGAGGTAGAGAAGTGACAGAAGCTGCCTACAAACACCTCAATCGCATAAAGACAGGACAAACCGGCAAACTTTTCTAAAATTTAATTGTTCTTAATATAACCAATAAATTATCTGAACTTTATAATAGGCAAGAAATCATTTTTTTTGCCTTTACTTTTTTTATGAATATAGAAATACGAAAACTTACCATAGCAGATTATAACGATTTACGCGAATCGATGGTGCAAGCTTATGATGCTAGCGGAAATGGAATATGGAGTAAAGCAAACATTCAAAACTTATTAAATATTTTTCCTGATGGGCAATTATGTATTGCTGTTGATGATAAAGTAGTTGCTTGTTCGCTCTCTTTAATAGTTGATTATGATATTTTTGGAGATAATCACACCTATGAAAAAATAACAGGAAAATATACTTTTTCTACCCACACCGCTACTGGAAATGTATTATATGGTATCGAAATCTTCGTTCACCCCGAATATCGAGGTTTGCGTTTAGCAAGAAGGTTATATGAAGCAAGAAAAGAATTATGTGAAAGATTAAATTTAGAAAGCATTATAGCTGGCGGAAGAATTCCTGGTTACCATGAGCATGCTAATGAATTAACACCAAGGCAATATATTGATAAAGTAAAAACAAAAGAAATTTACGATCCCACACTTACTTTTCAAATTTCTAATGATTTTCACGTTCGTAAAGTTTTAAAAAACTACTTACCTGGTGATTTAGAATCAAAAGAATTCGCTACGTTGATTGAATGGAATAATATTTATTATCAAGATAACATCTCTGCTAGATCTGCTAAAACAATAAGATTAGGATTGGTACAATGGCAAATGCGTCATTTTAAAGATTTAGAAGCATTTTACGAACAAGTAAAGTTCTTTGTTGACGCCGTAAGTGGATACCAATCTGACTTTTTAATGTTCCCTGAGTTTTTTAACACTCCACTCCTACAGCCTTATAACGATTTGCCCGAAATTGAAGCTATGCGAAAGTTGGCCGAATTTACTCCTGAAATTGTAACTAAAATTCAAGAATATGCGGTTTCTTACAATGTAAATATAATTTCGGGCAGTATGCCAATTTTAGAAGATGGCAAACTTTATAATGCAACTTATTTATGCCATAGAAATGGATTGACTGAAGAATATAGAAAAATTCATATTACCCCAAATGAGCAAAAGTATTACGGCATGGTTGGTGGTGATAAGATTGGAGTTTTTGATACCGATTGTGGCAAAATTGGGATTTTAATTTGTTACGATGTAGAATTTCCAGAATTAAGTAGAATTTATGCAGATCAAGGAATGCAAATTTTATTTGTCCCATTTTTAACTGATACCCAAAATGGTTATACCAGAGTAAGAAGATGTGCACAAGCTAGAGCAATTGAAAATGAATGTTATGTGGCTATTGCTGGTTGCGTAGGTAATTTACCTAAAGTAAACAACATGGATATTCAATTTGCACAATCAGCAGTATTTACACCTTCAGATTTTGCATTTCCTACTAACGGCGTAAAAGCAGAAACTACACCAAACACAGAGATGATGTTACTTGTAGATGTTGATTTGCATCTTTTAGATGAATTGCATCACTTTGGTACAGTAAAAATTTTAAAAGATAGACGTAAAGATTTATACGAAGTGAAACTTTTAAAACCATAACTATTTTTTAAAAATACTTATTATTATAAAGCCATCTTAGTCTGTTCTAAAATGGCTTTATACTTTTAAAAATATTATTGCGATACATTATTTCTAAAATAGAAGAAATAAATAATCAGGAGTATAACTATTATTATAGGTATAATCCATTTCATAGTTTGACCAGCCCCTTTGTTATCTGGTTCATTTACAGTTGGCGCTGGCCCAGGATTATTCTCATGTTTGGCATAATCAGTTTCAATAGGTGGTGCTGGTTTATTTGCATCTTCTGTATGGTTCGGCGTTAAATTTTCCATGATTTCTAGTTTTTTAATACTGAGCAAATTTCCTCATTCAAATACATAACAAACAGAAAGTATAAAAGGTTTTTAACCAAAACCTTATCTTTATCGCCTAATGTTAAATAACGCTAAAAAATATAGTCAAATGATTAAAACCGAAGCATTGCGCTTGGGATTTATGGCTTGCGGAATTAGTAAAGCTGATTTTTTAGAAGAAGAAGCACCACGATTAGAAAATTGGTTAAGCCAGAACTATCATGGTGAAATGAATTACATGGAAAATCATTTTGATAAGCGGTTAGATCCTCGTTTATTAGTTGAGGATTCTAAATCCGTTATTTCACTTACCTTAAACTATTTTACAACGCATCAACAGGTAGATATCAGCGCACCTAAAATTTCTAAATACGCTTATGGTTTAGATTATCACACAGTGATTAAAGAGAAATTACAAGAGTTGATGTACTTTATTAATGAAAACATTGGTGAAGTTGGCGGAAGATGCTTTGTAGACTCTGCTCCGGTAATGGACAAAGCATGGGCACAAAAATCTGGTTTAGGTTGGCGAGGGAAAAACTCTAATTTAATTAGTAAAGAGGCGGGTTCATTTTTCTTTTTAGCAGAGCTGATCATAGATTTAGAACTAGCTTACGATACACCTTTTACAACGGACCACTGCGGTACTTGTACAAGATGCATTGACGCTTGCCCCACTGATGCTATTGTTGCGCCTTATATAGTTGATGGAAGTAAATGTATTTCTTATTTAACGATAGAGTTAAAAAATGAAATACCAACAGAATTTAAAGGTAAAATGGAGAATTGGATGTTTGGTTGTGATATTTGCCAAGACGTTTGCCCTTGGAATAGATTTTCAACACAACATCAAGAACCTGCTTTTGAGCCAGCATTAGAACTTTTGCAACTCAAAAAAGAAGAGCTAATTGAAATAACTGAAGATGTATTTAAACAAATTTTTAAAAAATCTGCTGTAAAACGCACTAAGTTTAATGGGTTTAAAAGAAATATTGATTTTCTACAACAAACTTAAAAATCAACATTTGGCATAATCTTGTCATAGTGTACAATAAATTAGGCTTAGATCATTATAAAGACTATGTTTGTTTCTTATGCAAAGCAATTTACACCTCATATTATCCCAAAGTTGTCTCAAGCAACAATTGCGTAATAGCTTTCGCATGTATAGTCTTTTTTTAACTATTCAATATAGTTTAGGCGATGCCTTCCTTAAGAGCAGCAAAGACTTTATAAGCTAATCCCTAGTCTCCTAGAAAGACAACAGGGACAATTCAATTTCATTCACATTTTAATTAAACATGCTATGCGCTTGCTAAAAGCAGCTTTCATGCTTATTATTTTGGTTGATATTTTTATCATTTTATTGGCATTAATACTACTAAATCCATTATTAGTTCTACTTTTTATCACAATCAGTGGTCTTTTAAAAGGTATTCATAATCAACTTATATCAAAGCAAAAGCTCAACAAATTCTACAAATTCAAATCAACTAAGGTTAGAAATTTAACTTAATAATATCATCATGGAAAATCAAATTTTAGAAACAACAAAAACTCCAATCGTATTAACCACAGGTATTTACGATTTATTAAAGCTACAAATTAAAAAAAAGAAGCTTAACAAAAGTAACGAAGATCGTTTAGAGAAAGAATTAAAAAATGCTAAACAAGTATTAAATAGAGACTTACCAGAAAATATAGTTACTGTAAATACTGAGGTATTAGTTAAAGATTTAAACACTGGAGAAGAAATTACGCAAAAATTTGTTGCACCACATAGAGCAAGACGTAAACACGGCACCACCTCTATCCTATCAGAAATTGGTGTAGCAACTTTAGGGTACGAAGAAAATGCAATTATACAGTGGGATCTTCCTGAGGGTAGCAAATCATTACAAATACTTAAGGTTACTAGAATAGCTATTTAGAAAATCAGTTTATTATATTTTTTTACTATTATAAATCAATCGACATATATTTTAAAATATGTTGATTGATTTATTTTATAACTTAGATTGATTTTGATCTAAGACTTGTGAAAACCTTAAAAATATTTCTTTCTCTCTTTTTACTTCTTTCAATTGCTAAAGCACAGAACCTAAAACTTAAACCTCGAAAAATAAATGCGATAAGTGGTAGTGAATTTGTCAAATCTATAGCTGATAGTAGTTTAACTTTAGAAAATCGTGAAAAAATAATTTTTAACGAAATTAAGCAGGGAAATGTCCCTGATTTTTTAAGAAAGCTTAAAAAAGTTAGTGATAGCCTTCAAATTGACAATAAAACTTATAAAATTAACTATTACGTTTTACCAGACTACTTTGCTATTGGTAGCAATGATGATTTCTTTTATGTTCCAATGACACCAATATTGGCACAAAAAGTTGCAACTAATTTTAATTGCTCATTACCAACCAAAAAAATGGTCGACTTAATATATGCTAATGCTACTATAAAATTAAAACCACAGCCAATCCCTCCTACCAATAAAATGTCAACAATCCCTGTATTTATTGCTCATAATGATAGTATAAAAACACAGCTAGAAATATTTCAAATTAGGGATAAAAACACAGAATTAATTGCTGGAAATAAAAAAGACATCATCATTAGTAATAAAATTTACGGCGAAAAAAATGCTAAAGTTGTGATTTATGGTTGGCATAAATTAGATGGAAAACCTATTCAGCCTGTTTACAATAAACACTTAAATACTTGGGCAGATTATAGTCATGGCACACGATTAGTACAAGATAAAGTTTGGGTAAATGGTAAAAAAACTAGTTTAGCTAAAGTATTAGCGAGCCCAAAATTGAATATTTTATTAAGTGATGAAGGAGAAATTTTAAAACCTTTTTATCCTATTACAGGATATTAAACTTAGCACAAACAATGATTGTTTAAAGATTTCGTATAATTTGAATTAATCAATTTTCAGTTTATCTCAATTAAAATTTTGCCGATAAATTTCTTTATTTATATTTCTGTTAAACCAATATTTTTGCTGTATTGGATAAACATCATCATTAGAAATAAATTCAAACGCAAGTGAAATTCTAGGGTTGTAGCTCTTCTTTTCATTAATAACCCAAGGCAAATAATAACTTGATGCAAAACTTGAAGCTTCTGCTAATATGATTTTATCATTTTTTGCAATTATATTTATAGCGTAATAAGTTTTATCATCCATTCGCATAGGTGTTAAAACCTTCTCTACTGCGTTTTTCAATATACTTTTATCTTGAAATAATTTTGATAATTTTTCTTTTTGATTAGAATCTAAAGCAATACTATTTTCAACTTCAAATCTATTTCTCAGTTCGTTAACATCAATATCAAATAAATCAGGGTTCTTTTCTGAATCAGGGTTTTGCACATATTTCAATAAATTAATTAAAATATCTTCAGTAATAGTTTTTACAAAAATTCTTCCTTTATATGGCGTAATGCTATAGCCTGTTGTCGCTTCAATTTGATAACAATTCCAAACATTACCTTTTTTAATCACTTCTAATTTTCTAAAATCATTACCTAATCCCCCAGCTCTTGTTAAAAGTTCGAACTTAGTAACATCATCAAGTTTAAGTTGACTTTGTGCTAATAAATCAATGCTTTTGACAGCTAACAAAACAGTTAAAATAAGACTAATAAAAGTAATTCTATTTATATTTTTCATCTATTTCACAACAAAAGTATTATCGCTTTTGTCTTTATCTGGCACATGACTACTTCCCAATACAACTTTTGTAATTACTTTATTTGTTATAATAGTTGAAGTAGCTATCTGATCTCCTTTTTCCCAAACGCCAATAGTTTGGTGAATTTTATCAGTAGTCCCATCAGAGAAAGTTATAGTTAAATCTATCGGTAAAGGTTTATTACTTTTGTTAAAAACATCAATAGCGTAACCATTAGCTGTTTTATTCACAGCCTTAATTGCCATATCAGTTACACCACCTTCAAAAAACCAGCGCTTCCAAAACCAATCCATATTCTTACCCGCACCCGCATTCATGCTATAAAAGAAATCGTATGGCATAGGATGCTTACCATTCCAGCTTTTAATGTAATGATGCAAAGCTTTAGTAAACAATTCTTCACCTAGATAATCTTTAATAAAAAGATAACCAAAACCTGGTTTAGGATAGTTATTGGTAAATGAACTACGAGCATTTAACTCGGTTGTTAAGGTTACGATTGGCATATCGTCTTTGCTACCTGATGAAGCAGCTGTAGGCGCAACTCCATAATCATCTACAATTGTGGGGTCTATCATAGGTGATATTAACCACTCGCCAATAGTTGCCCAACCTTCATCCATCCAACCATATTTAGTTTCATTTGTACCCATGTAAAAAGGAAACATGGTATGGAAAATTTCATGATCCGTTAAGGTTATTGCATCAACTCTATTATCTGTTGGATTGTCATTAACCATCATTGGGTATTCCATTTGATCTAAACCATCAAAAACAGTAATATGATTATATGGATATGGCCACTTAGGGAAGTCGTAACTCATGGCGTGAACTGTTTTACGAGAAAAATCAATCACTTCGTAATAATCTTTATGCTGAGCATTAAAAACAGCATCTACTCTTGTTCTTCGTTTAGTTATCGGATCTACTACCAAACTATTTGATTTCCATAAATAGTGATTACTTGTTGCAAACGCAAAATCTACTACATTTTTAGCATCGAATTTAAAAGTATTGAAAGGCTTTTGAGTGGTTACTTGATTTTTTACTAAATCTAAACTATCAATCACATCAATGGTTTGATCACTTTTCTCAGCCAATTGCAGTTTCTGGTATACATTTTTATTTAAAACTTCTGTACCGTTTGTGAGATCGCCAGTGGCCCAAACACCATAGTTTTTTGGCACTGTAATAGCCACTTTAAAATTGCAGAAATCGTTATAAAACTCTTCAGCACCGCTGTAAGGAATTTTATTCCAACCATCTACATCATCATAAACGGCAACTCTTGGGAAAAAATAAGCAATAAAATGAGCACCATCATCAACTTGACCTGTTCTTTGGTGCGACCCTTTATTAGAAATAAAACTGTAAACAATTTTAATATTGATAGACTTACCAGATTCAAGTGCTGGAATAGCTGTATGCATGTTAGTTCCATCTATAATTAAACTCGCAATATCTTTAACTTTATTGTTTACAAGAATACTTGTGATCTGAACACCTTCACCTAAATCACGTTCATTCAATTTTGATTTCCTAGCCACTCCCTTTTTATACAGGTTAGGATATAGTTTAAACCAAAGCTCTTCAAGTACTTGTGGACTATTATTAGTATACTGAATCTCAACAACTCCTTTTAATTCTCTAGTTAAAGGATTAAAATCTATCTTAATATCGTAATTAGCGGTATTTTGCCAATAATTTTTACCGGGCATTCCACTTACATCACGTGTACCATTCTCATAGGCTTTTAAAAAAACACTCTCTACAGGAAGTTGAGCATTTGCACCTAACGCCACGAAAAGCAAAATCAAAAACAGTTTTAATGATTTCATTTAAAAAAATTAAGAAGATTTAAAAATCTAAAATTACTTACCAAACTTCATCTTCAATTGCTCTAACATATCAGAAGTAACTACAGCAGCTTCTTTAGATTTTTGCTGTGAAACTTGCGGTTTAGTTACTGCTACCTGTGGTTTAGGTTCATTTTCTTTAGTTTTAATATGATTTGAAAGTTTTGGCGCTTGACTTTGTTGCTTATTAGCATACCTCAGTTCGTCTTTCTTTTTATTCCAGCGAGCCCATATTTCATCTAATTTTTTGATGGTATATAAAGGGAAATCGCCTTGCTTCATCCAGGCATAATAACTCGGTTCAGTATCAAAAATTTGCTCTACGGTTCTTCCTTTATGTTTACCAAAATTAATTACTTCCTCACCATTATCATTGTAAACCATTCTACCTGCAAAATCAACAACTTTATTCATGTTGGTAAATGCATGTAAAGCAGCTACATCATTTTGAACTGGGATAGATTTATTTCCTTGTTTATCTTCAAACTCAACATCTTTATATCGATCTAATTGAGCTAATAAAACTTCATAAGTAGCTTTTATATCAGCTTCTGCAGAGTGTGCATTAATAATTTCTTTATTGCAATAAAACTTATAAGCAGCTTTTAAAGTTCTTTGTTCCATTTGGTGAAAGATATTCTGAACGTCAACAAATTGTCTTCCTTGCATATCTAAATCAACACCAGCTCTTAACAGTTCTTCTAAAAGCATCGGAATATCGTATTTATTAGAATTATAACCTGCTAAGTCTGCATCTCCAATAAACTCCACAATCTCATGTGCTACAGCTTTAAAAGTTGGCTCATTTTTAATATCTTCATCATAAATACCGTGAATTAAAGAAGAAGCTAAAGGAATTGGAATCTCTGGATTTATACGTTTTGTTTGTATCAATTCTGTACCATCAGGCATAGCTTTCAAAATTGAGATTTCTACTATTCTGTCTGATCCAACATTAATTCCTGTTGCTTCAAGATCAAAAAATGCGAGTGGGCGTTTTAAATTT
>JAIELS010000025.1 GCA_019752795.1 Sphingobacteriaceae bacterium | reverse complement strand
TCCGTTTTATCTATAGTGGCTTTGGTTAATTTGCTTTTTTTAGGAGTAGCCATAGTTTTTTTGATTTTAACAGCTGTAATTTACTTTTTTAACCTGAGTTTATAGATTATTATTTATAAAATTAATTAGGTAAATAACCATGTAAAATTAGGTCATCTTCAGTATTAATCTGATAGTTGCACCCATTATGAATGAGTACCACACGAGTTGAAACCTCCAAAATTTGTCTGTAGTAGTGATCTGTAATAATAAAACCTTTTTTATCCTTAAATTTTAAAATATGACTTTTAAGTTCGTCGGTAATTAGTGGTGCCAATTGCGAAAATGGCTCATCTAATAACACGTATTTGGCATCGCTATAAATTAACAACAATGCCTCTACTAACCTCCTATTACCACCCGACAATTCAATTAATTGCACATTTAAATTATCTTGAATGACAGCTGTACTTAGCAGTTGTTGTTTATAAAAATTGGTATATAAATTAACTAAATCATTTATTTTTAAATAAGGAGGAATAAAAAAGCCCTGCGAAAGATAGGCTACTTTATTTGATAAATATGCTTTTTGAGTATATACATTATCAATCTTTAGGTGCATAAAACGAGGTTTTAGTTCGCCAAAAATTATTTTCAATAAAGTTGATTTACCAGAACCATTTCTACCTAACAGCCCTACAACTTCTCCAATTTTACAGTTTAAAAAAACGCTACTTAGCACTTCTCTCTCACCGTATTTATGATTTACGCTATCTATATAAAGTTCCTGCATAAAAAGCAAATCAATATTAGAGAAATGAAAATAATAAAATCCAAACTAAAATAAACACCCAAAATTTTACGGTAGCTTAACCCTAAATTCCTATAATAAATAGATCGTTTTGAAAAAAATAATTTCTCTATAAATAAAGTAAAAGCATAGGTTATCAATTTAAATGCTATCACAAGATTATAGAGATTAACTTTATCAAAACCTTTTAATAAAAAAAGATAAACAAGGTAAATTGTAAAGCTAAAATTTAAAAAAGCAACTAATTTGAAATGATGTAAATAAATAAATTTCAATTTCTGAAGCATGTTCTTTTAAATTTTAGTCTTTAAAAATATTGATATCTTTCTAAAATTCATAAATGCTATTAAGCTCCCAAAATCTTGATATTCATAAAGTTTTTATTCGATTTAAACCTTAAACGCTTACGGTCATCAATATTAAAGTTGGTAATTTCTTTATCGTCTGCAAATATTTTAGTTACTGCAAAAGGTAAACCAATTACGTTATAGTCATACAATTCATAATTTGGCGTATATAAACCATCTGTTATTTGTTGGATAATTAGATTTTTACCATCTCCTTTTACACTAAATTTTTTCTCTAAATATATCTCTTGTTCATATGCAAATGTGTCTCCATGATCTTCAAACAAGAATGAATTTACTTCGTAATCTGCATAATAAATATTCAGCCAAAGCTCATCAATTGGCTTTTCATCCACATATTGCATAACTGGATATTCCGGAATAACGGAACCTGCTCTAACAAATAGAGGCATATCTTCTAAAGGTGCGTGGATATTATATTCATTTTCTCCATTTAATAACTCATGTGTCCAGAAATTGTACCACTGTCCTTTAGGTAAATAAACATTTCTAGAAGTTGCACCTTGTTCTAAAACAGGGCATACCAAAATTTTATCGCCAAAAGTAAATTCATCTTGACGGAAATGATTGCTGATATTTTCTTGTTCCAGCATCGCCAATGGCCTTAAAATTGGAAAACCATGTTTATAATGCTCCCAGAATACCGAATAGATATAAGGCATTAAACGGTAACGCAATTCTATAAATTTACGGTTAATAGCGGTAAAGGGTTCTCCAAAACTCCATGGTTCTCGTTCTGCAGTATCACCAGCAGAGTGTGCTCTCATAAAAGGAGAAAAAGTGCCTAATTGTATCCAGCGAGTAAATAATTCGCCATCTGGCTCGCCACTAAACCCACCAATATCTGTCCCACAAAATGGTACACCAGAAATAGACATACGTTGGCATTGAATATTACCCAATTTTAAATGTTCCCAAGTCGCCACATTATCACCTGTCCATACACAAGCGTAACGCTGCATACCAGAATAACCTGCTCTCGTAATTGTAAAAGGACGTTTATTGCGCATTAATTTCTTTAAGCCATCATAAGTAGACCGCACCATTTGCATACCATAAACATTGTGTGCTTTACGATGTGAACCACGATAACCATCATAATCATGTCTTACATCATTTGGAAAAGTACCAGCACCAAAAACCGCAGGTTCATTCATATCGTTCCAAACTCCAGCAACGCCCAATTCTACTAATTCTTTGTATAAACCTCCCCACCATTCTCTAACTGTAGGATTGGTGAAATCTGGAAACTGGCATCTGCCAGGCCAAACGTGACCTTCCATAAAATAATCATCACTTCTACGACAGAAAAAATTATTCTCTTTTCCTTCTTTAAATACCCAATAATTATCATCCACTTTAATTCCTGGATCTATCATTACAACGGTTTTCATACCAATGTTTAATAAATCTTTAATCATCTTTTTAGGATCTGGAAAATATTTTTTATTCCAAGTAAAGCAACGATATCCATCCATATAATCAATATCCAGATAAATGGCGTCACAAGGAATTTGATTTGCTCTAAAACCTTCTGCAATATCTCTAACTTTACTTTCTGGATAATAGCTCCATCTACACTGATGAAAACCCAAAGCCCATTTTGGAGGCAGTTGATGAGTTCCTGTTAAAGTTTGATAGCGTTTCAACACATCCATCATATGTGGACCATGGATGTAATAATATTGTAATTCACCTCCATCTGCCCAAAAGCTAGTTTTATCATTGTTTTCTTTTCCAAAATCAAAATAAGAACGAAAAGTATTATCGAAAAAGATACCATAGCTGGCTGCTTGATGAATACCAATATAAAACGGAATGGTACGATACAATGGGTCTTGATCCCAGCCAAAAGAATACGCATCAGTATTCCAATTTTGGAATTTTCTGCCACGTAAATTCATGTTTCCAGATTTATCTCCCAAACCAAAGAAATTCTCTTCCGGCAAACATTCTTTTGTTCCAAAAACATAGAAACCACCAAACTCTACATTCTCTTCCCAATGCATAGGTTGAGAATCTTGACTCATTACCATTCCTGTTAAATTATCGCTAAAGGAAATTAAGAAATCTGCTTTGGTAACTTTACAGGTAATTGTATTTGTTGAAATTGAATAATAATCATCACATTCTTCTAATCTAAATGTGGTTACTTTTTGGTCTACAACTTCTACAGCATAAGAGAAATCTGCTAAAAAAACACCGTGTGGTGCTAAACGAACTCTTATTATTTCATCGCTTACCACTCTTACTTCTACCCTAGCGCTACCATCTGAAAAATAGAATTTATTTCCTTCTTTTTTAACCCCTTTTACCGCGGTTAAATACTGCTTAACTATTGGCTTAAGATCGGTTACTGGATTATTTAAATGCTGTATAACTTCCTCTGAAGTTTGGCCAGCAACAATATCTGCTATAATTTGTTTATCTTCTCTGTTATTTTCTTCTTCCATAAAAATTGAACTACCAAAATATGCGACTAGATATTTAATCTATTTCGCTTGATCTGTGATTAAAATTAAAACCGTATTATTTAACAACAGTAATAATTTGTGGAGCTACAATAAACATATTAAAAAATCACGTATAAATCTCGATTTTTTTGAAATTTGTAGTTAATTCCTAAATGTAAATAAATAAAAAAGGCTTCCCGGTTTTCGGGAAGCCTTTTAATTAAAATTAAGAATATTATGGGTTAAAAGCTAACGATACATAATACATCGCACCTGCTTCTGGGTTACCATAAGAAGTAAAGTAATATTTGTTCAAGATATTAGAACCACCTACTTTAATTACAGATTTAATTGAAGGAATTTTTAAATTCACTTGAGCATCTACAGTTCCAAATGCAGGCACTTCGCCACCAGAGAATGAAGACAACCAATTGAATTTATCTTGCCAACGATAATTAACATTAAAACCTACGTTTTTAAATACTTCGCGATTACTTAAACCTAAGTTGTAACGTATTGTTGGTGTATTAAAATCGTTATTATAATTAGCTGGTAAATTACTAATTTCATTGTAAGAAACGTTTCCTGATAAAGTGTATTTGCCTTTCACGTAATCTAAACCAAGTGCACCACCATAAGTTTTTACTTTGTCGGTAGCATTTACTGGAAATCCAAATTTCACAAAGTCTGCTCCATTAAGTTGATATACATTTACACCAGTAATAAAGTCTTTATATTCATTCATGAAACCATAAACATCCAATAATAAATTAGATCCTAATAATGATTTAAATCCTAATTCATAAGCCTGTACACTTTCTGGACGAAGACCTTTAGGATCGAAGCTATATTGAACCAAAGGTCCTGCTCCAGCAACTGCTTGTTTATAACTAGCTTCAGTATAAGGCTTGTTTGTTAATAAATTGTATTTGTTTAAAGATCCTGGAATACCACCAATCAATCGTTGGCTACCGCCACCTACAGATAAATCTATATATTGATTCTGTGTGGTTGGATTACGGAAGCCTGTTTGGAATGATGCTCTGATGTTTGAGTTTTTGGCGACAGTCCAAACACCTGTAATACGAGGTGTGAAACGACCTTCAAAATTTTGACTCTTATCATAACGACCTGCTACAGTTACTTTAAAAGATTCGCCAAATTTCTTACCCAATTGGCCAAATGCAGCGTACTCATCAATATCAATTTCTCTATTTAAATCATCAAATATAGTTCCACCAGAATTTAAATCATATCTTCTGGCAGATGCTCCTACTTGAAACTCTACTACATTATTAAATGCTCTACTAAAATTATACATCCCTTCATAATGATAAAGGTTTGACTTATCATCAAATTTTGCACCATATACTCCTTTAGCTAAGTCAGTTTGACTAATAAATGTGTTCTTAATTTGACTAGCAAGGGTTTCAAATTGAGCTGAACCTGGTAAAGGTCTACCTGCATCTGCAGCGTTACGAGCTGCTGCATGTGCTTGCGCTTCGGTAACTGCTGGGTTTAACCTTGCACCAACATATGTACCAATATACTGAGGAAGCCAATCGTTTGAAGACTTAGTTTTTTCACTTACATAAGCACCCAATATTGATGAGATATAAGAATCGCCAGAACGTTCTTGAGTTGTATAACCCCTAAGGTAAAAATCTTCTCCTTTTAACTCTAATTTGTATAAACCAATATTAAAATTACGTAATGAATAACGATCTGATCCAGTATAAACTGAAGTTCCAGTACCCCAATTAGCTTGAGCACTTAACTGAACAGTAGGTGTTAAGTTATAATATAAACCACCAGACATTTTAAGTGATTCTGAACCATAATCAACTAAATCTATCTCATTGTATCCTGTTCTAGTAATATTCTGACTAGGAAGAACAGCTGGATTACGTTGAGCGTAATAAAAAGGAAGGTATTGATTTACTCCATCCCTTAATGCCGCTGGTACATTTGCATTGATAAAACCTACATAACTTGCATAAGGTGTTCCTGCTGGCAAATTATTAAGTACTGTTTGTGGATTAAATAAACCTCCAGAGGCAGCGAGTATGCGTCCTCTAATTGTTCCTTCAACCTTATTGTTTGTTGCTCTCATGTCATAAGAATTTTCATCTCCATAAACATTTAGGCCATCATAACCTGGATCTGATTGACGATCACCAGCTTTTGGCACAAAACTAGTTCTATCAAAATTTGAGTAATTGGTACCAAACCAATCTTTTGCTTGTAAAAATGAAAATGCAAATTTAGCTCCAAATTTATTATTCCAAGCTTTAGCCATACGTAAATCAAATTGTCTAAACTCCTGACTAGATGTATTATCATCATTTACATGGTTAAGTCCTGTTTTTAATTGAAAACTAACACCTTGGTGTTTAAATGGATCTTTTGATGTCATTAACAATGTTCCACTAATACCACCAGCACCATATAATGCCGATGAAGCACCTGGTAAAAGCTCTACATTATCAACATCAAGCTCTGTAATACCTACAATATTACCTACCGAGAAATTTAAACCTGGAGCTTGGTTATCCATACCATCAATTAATTGATTGAAACGAGTATTACCATTAGAGTTAAAGCCTCTAGTATTGTAAGATCTGAAGGTTAAACTCTGCGTACTCATCTCTACACCTTTAATGTTTTGAATAGCATCATAGAATGATGGTGCTGCCACCTCTCTAATCTGTGCAGCTCCCAAACGCTCAATAGTTACCGGCGATTCTAAAATACGCTCTGGAGTCCTTGATGCTGAAATAACTACCTCTTGACCCAAAATAGCCGTAGTTTCTAATTGAAAAGTTAGATTTGAAGCATTTCCAGAAATTTCCTTTTCTATTGGTGCGTAACCTATATAGTTAACTAGTAATATAAAAGGTGCTTTTTCAGTAGTAGAAAAAGAAAACTGTCCTTTTAAATCTGTAGACGCACCTATAGATTTTCCTTTGATGGTTACACTTACACCAGGGATAGGCTCATTTGTTAGTTTGTCATTTACTGAACCGCTAACAATAGTGCTTTGTGCATGTACCACAAACGTGGTAGCAAAGAGCAAAAAAAGCACAAATGTAATTTTTGTAAAGATTTTGTTCATATTCAAGTAGTTTATATTTGTTTATATAAGTATAAACTTAGTATATTTTTTAATACTAACAAATTCTATTTTGCAAAAAAATTATCTCACAAAATCTAATTTGATTAGAAACGAAATCAATTTTATAGTAAATTGCAATTAATGTTATAAATTTAAAAAAGAAATAAGCAATCCAACAAACATATAAACTCTACGAATGAATAAAGTAAAAGCATTTATTTGCATCATTATCCCAATAGTTTTGGCATTTGCATTTAATACGAAGTTTGGAGATGTACCGCCATTACTAAAATTCTTAAATCCATTTACTGGTTTTTGGCAAAATGCCGAAAGTAATCACATCTCAACAAATAAAAATTTAGCTTTAAAAGGCGCAAAAGACAAAATTGAAATTCTTTTCGATGATCAAATGATACCTCATGTATTTGCACAAAATGATCACGATGTTTATTATGCACAAGGCTATGTTACGGCTATGCATCGCCTTTGGCAAATGGATTTTCAAACTCGTTTTGCTGCAGGAAGAATTTCTGAAGTCGTGGGTAAGAAAGCTATTGAAGTTGATAGATATCAACGTAGAATGGGGATGGTTTATGGTGCAGAAAATTCTTTAAAAGGAATGATGGCAGATCCTAAATCGAAAGAAATGATTTTAGCTTATACCGCGGGGATAAACGATTACATTCACTCTCTTTCTAGAGCTGATTTACCTTTGGAATATAAAATATTAGATTTTAAGCCAGAAGACTGGACTCCTTTAAAGTGTGCTTTATTACTTAAACAAATGTCAGCTGTATTAGCTATGGGTTCTGATGAGTTTTACATGACTAACATTTTAAAAAAATATGGTCCAGAAATCACAAAAGATTTATTTCCAGATTATCCTTTTAAAGAAAGTCCGATTATACCTGTAGGTACAAAGTGGGATTTTACCCCGCTACCAATTCCGGCAACGCCAAAGGGTTATACAGAAATGATGACTGGGAACGTAAAAACAGTTGAAAAAATTGAAGGTATTGGAAGTAATAATTGGGCAGTTTCTGGTGCAAAAACAGCTTCAGGCTCTCCTATTTTAGCTAATGATCCACATTTAGATTTAACTTTACCATCAATTTGGTATCAAATACAATTACATGCTCCAGGATTAAATTCTTATGGTGTGTCTTTACCTGGAGCTCCAGGAATTACCATTGGATTTAATAAAGATATTGCTTGGGGTGTTACAAATGTTGCTGCAGACGTTTTAGACTTTTATCAGATTAAATTTAAAGACGATACACATCAAAGTTACTGGTACAATAATGAATGGAAAAACACATCAGTACGTTATGAAAAAATTAAAGTAAAAGGGGGCGCTGATGAAATTGACACCGTTTATTATACACATCAAGGACCAGTAGTCTATTTCCAAAAACCAAAATATGCCAGAGCAGACAATGTTCCTATTGGTAATGCCTTAAGATGGATTGCACATGATGAATCTAATGAATTAATGACCTTCTACTTATTAAACAGAGGAAAAAATTACGACGATTATAGAAAAGCATTAACTTTTTACACAGCTCCTGCACAAAACTTTATTTTTGCTAGTGCAGAGAATGATATTGCCATTACACCAAATGGAAAATTTCCAATAAAATGGAAAAATCAAGGTAAATTCATTTTAGATGGCTCCGATCCTGGAAACGATTGGCATGGTTGGATTCCTGCATCGCAAAACCCTACAGTAAAAAATCCACCACGCAACTTTGTAAGTTCTGCAAATCAATCTTCTACAGACCCAACCTATCCTTATTACATCAATTGGGAATTTGCACCTTACGAGCGCGGTCAGAGAATTAATGATAGACTAACCACAATGAATAACATTACAGCGGATAGTATGCGTAATTTACAATTGGATTCTTATAGTTTAGTTGCAGAAAACCTATTACCTTCTATTTTACCATTGGTGAATACAGGTCTACTAAATGCTACTCAAAAAGAAGCTTTTAACATTACATCAAAATGGAACAAACATTTTGAAGCAAATGAAATTGCAGGTAGCATTTTTGATTTATGGTCCAAAAAGTTAATAGCAAGTATTTGGGAAGATGATTTTACTATTGCAGATATTCCTATGCGTTATCCATCAAGAGATCGTACAATTGAATTGATACAAAAGACACCTAATTCTAAATGGTTTGATAACGTAAAAACTAGTCAAATAGAAACACTAGCTGATTTAGTAAATTCATCATTTAAATTTACCTGTGACAGTTTAGAGAAAAAGTTTGGTCCAATTGGTAAAGATTGGTATTGGGGTAATGTTAAAGGAACTAACGTACCTCATTTAGCTAAAATACCAGGATTTGGTTCTAAAAAGCTTTTAATTGGCGGTTCAAAAAGCACTGTAAATGCAATTAGCGAAACCAATGGTCCTTCTTGGAGGATGGTTGTTGAGTTGGGCAAAAACGTAAAGGGCCATGGCGTATATCCAGGCGGACAATCTGGTAACCCAGGAAGTCCATTTTACGACAACATGATTGATACTTGGGCACAAGGAAAATTGAATGATTTGTTTTTCATGCAATCTGCTGATGATAAATCAGGTAAAATAATTTCTACTTTTAAAATTTCAAAAAAATAATATGGTATTTCTAATTATCATCATCGCTTCTTTTCTCCTTCAAATGGTTTTACCATGGTGGGTAATTATCCTTATTTCTTTCGCTACATGTGGCATTATTGGCAAAACAGGTAAAATTTCTTTTTGGCAACCATTTTTAGCAATTTTATTACTTTGGATAGGAATGGCATTATTTAAAAGTTTACCTAACAACAATATCTTAGCAACCAGAGTTGCCGAAATGCTAAGTGTTAAACAGTGGCCTATAGTATTGGCGGTTACTGGTATCCTTGGAGGTTTAGTTGCAGGGATTTGTGGTTATTGTGGTTATCAATTCAGAAAAAACATGATTAATACAAAAACTACTAACTAAAATTATAAATCTTTGTATTTTTGCCCAGTGAGCATTAACACTGGGCAAATTTTTTCTATCGATAACGAAGCTACTTTTGAAAATGTTGCTTTAGAAATTTTTCAGTTTCAAGCTGAACACTGCTCCGTTTACAAGGATTACATCTATCATCTAAATATTGATCCTTCATTAATTACTACGGTTAAACAAATTCCTTTTCTACCCATTAGTTTTTTTAAAACTCACGAAGTTTTAAGTACAATTACAAAACCAGAAATCGTATTTAGCAGCTCTGGTACTACAGGTTTAACAACAAGTAAACATTTAGTAAGCGATTTAAAAATTTACGAAGAAAGCTATAATAAAGCCTTTAAAAAATTTTATGCTGATCCGCAGGAAATTTGCATTTTAGCTTTACTCCCTTCTTATTTAGAAAGGGATGGTTCTTCCTTAATTTACATGGTGGATGATCTGCTTAAGCAAAGTAAACACCCACAAAGCGGGTATTTTTTACATGAGCTAGCTAGCTTAAATAAAACGCTCTTATCCTTAAAAGAAAATAAACAAAAGACTATTTTAATTGGTGTTACCTATGCGTTGCTAGATTTTGCAGAACAGTTTAAAATCGACTTTCCTGAACTTATTGTAATGGAAACTGGAGGAATGAAAGGTAAACGAAAAGAAATGATACGCCAAGAATTACACGAAATTTTGTGTACTGGTTTTGGCGTTAACAATATTCATAGCGAATATGGCATGACCGAATTACTTTCCCAAGCGTATTCTTATGGCAAAGGAGTTTTTAATTGCCCACCATGGATGAAAATTTTGTTAAGAGATACCTCAGATCCATTAAGCCTATTACAAGGAAAACAAAGTGGAGGCATTAATGTAATCGATTTGGCTAACATTAATTCTTGTTCCTTCATCGCCACTCAAGACTTAGGCAAACTACACAATGATGGAAGTTTTGAAATATTGGGCAGATTTGATAATGCCGACATTAGAGGTTGTAACTTATTAGTGCAGTAATTACTTCTTAAATCTAAGATCAAATTTAAAAAGTCGCTTTTCCACTAATTTAATTTGATCTGATTGATGATGATTTGGATTAAAAACCAAATTATAATCTTCCTCAATAATTATAGATGGCACTTTCATTAATAAGAATTTGTTATCCTTAATAAATTTATTACCAATCCCCTTTAATGTTTCAACTTCTGATTCTTTTTTCCAATTTTTAGGTAAATCAGCAATATCAATTGTTAGTAAACTATCATCTAAAACTTCAAATACAGCTAATACAAAATCTCTATCAATTTCCTCGGGTCTTATATGCACCAACACTTCCATTACAGCCATAGCTCTACTTAGGGCAAAGTAAACCATAGCAACGCCCTTATCATTCCATCTACCACCATATTGCTTCGAGCCTGCACCACTTAAGTCTTCAATGTATTTCGGAGATGCAATTCTATATACCAACATTAGCTAAACACACCATGTTCTATACGACCAAGAATATCTAAAACCATTGTAAAACCAATTCTAGTATCTAATAAATTGAATGGTATTTCTCCACCTAGTGCAAAGTTTGGAGATTTTATCCAGCTATTAAAAGCTCGCTCACTACCTAAAACTTCAATACCTCGTTCATATAAGCGAGCTAATTCTATGGCCTTATCAGCATATTCGGTTTTAACTAAAGTAGTTGGCGTATAACGTTGTAAAGTACGCTCAGAAATATGTAAAACAGTAGCAATTTCTTCTATAGTTAAAGAAATTTTTTTAGCCAAAGCCAACAATGCTTTTTTTGTAATTCCTTTTCTAGCCAATTGTAGCAAATCAAAATCTGAAGGATTTGCATATTGATTACCCATCATCGCTACCAATGGCGTATAATTACTCACATTATAAGCAAGCATTGGTTCTTCTACTTTTTGCGGCTGCTCTAATTTTCTTTTCATATCAGACAATAATACTCAAAAATACACATTTTGTCTGATAAAAACAATAGATCAAAAAAAATCCCGTAATAAAACAGGATTTTATAAAACATATTATTAAGATTTAAAAATTATTTAGCTATGAGTAAAAAGTAATTCTTTTTACCTTTTTGTACAATTATAAATTCATCATTAATCAAATCTTTTACTGAAAAAATAGAGGCTGCATCAGCAACTTTAGTCTTATTTATACTCAAACCACCACCCTGAACAGTTTTTTTAACTTCTCCTTTTGATGGGAAAACTGTGGTTTTTTCAGCTAATAAAGTTGCTGTATCAATTCCTTCTGCTAGCTCTGCTTTTGAAATTTGAAATTGAGGTACACCTTCAAACATCTCCAAAACACTTTTAGCATCTAAAGTTTGTAAAAATTCTAAAGCACCGTTACCAAACAAAAATTCAGAAGTTTTTATTGCAGTTTCCAAAGCTTCTACAGAATGTGTTTTCACCGTAATATCTTCGGCTAATGCTTTTTGTAAAATACGTAAATGTGGTGCAGCATCGTGCTCCACTTCCAATGCTTCAATTTCTACTTGAGTTTTTAAGGTAAAGATTCTTATCCATTTTTTAACATCATCATCAGAAGCATTTAACCAAAACTGGTAGTATTTATAAGGAGAGGTTTTTTCCGGATCTAACCAAATAGCGCCACTTTCAGTTTTACCAAATTTAGTGCCGTCAGCTTTTTTAATTAATTGCGTAGTAATTGCATAAGCAGTTCCTTGATCTTTTCTTCTAATTAGCTCTGTTCCAGTAACAATGTTCCCCCACTGATCTGAGCCACCCATTTGTACCAAACAGTTATTATTTTTCCATAAATAATAAAAATCATATCCTTGCACCAATTGGTAGCAAAACTCGGTAAACGACATTCCAGAATCGCCTTCTAATCGCTTTTTAACGCTATCCTTTGCCATCATGTAGTTAACAGTAATATGCTTACCTACATCGCGTATAAAATCTAAAAAATTCATATTTTTAAACCAATCCGCATTGTTAACCATTACTGCACCATTCCCAGCGTCTTCAAAAGTTAAAAATTTAGCCAATTGTTTTTTCATTCCAGCTAAATTATGCTCCACCATTTCTGGTGTTTGTAAATTACGCTCATCCGATTTTCCAGAAGGATCGCCAACCATACCAGTAGCACCACCAACTAAAGCGAAAGGTTTATGACCTGCCCTTTGAAAATGAATCAAAGTCATAATTTGCGTTAAGTGACCAACATGTAAAGAATCTGCTGTTGGATCAAAACCGATATAACCAGAAGTCATACCTTCTTTTAACTTTTCTTCAGTATTTGGCATAATATCATGCAGCATACCTCTCCAACGCAATTCTTCTACAAAATTTTTCATTACTTATTATTTTAGGTGGCAAAGATAATAATTAGCTCATTAACTAATTAGCTAATTAGTTAATGAATTAAGGCTTTTCGGTTATATTTACACAATGAATTTCCTTTCGCATTATTATTTTGAAAGACATAACCAAAATTCAAATATGGTTATTGGCACTATTTTGCCAGATTTAGTTAAAAATGCACAGAAAGAATGGAATTTATTTCCACAAAAAAATGAAGAATTATTTAACAAAGACCCGCAGTTAAATTCGCTATTAGAAGGCTGGAAAAGACATTTAGAAGTCGACATTATCTTCCATTCTTCTGATTTCTTTAATGAACAAATGGCGAAATTAAAACAACTACTATTACCCATTTTAAAAAATAGTCCTGTTAGACCATCTTTTCTATCGCATATTGGAGTAGAATTGGTATTAGATCATCTTTTAGTAACCAATGGGAAAATAAACATTTATAATTTATACGATCATTTAGATGCAGTAAACGACAATGAATTAAATACTTTTTTAAATAAATGCGGTTATGAAGACACTTCACATTTTTTTAAATTCCTTAATAACTTTAAATCTAGCCGATATTTACTCAGCTATCAAAAGCTAGATAACATCAGCTATGCTTTAAAACGTATTTGCATGCGTTTATGGAACAATCCATTTAATGAAGAAACTAGCACTCTTTTAACTGAGCAATTAGCTGTTTACAAACTAATTTTAGAAAAAGATTATCTTCATATTTTCGAAGAAATTGAAACCAAATTAAACAAATGAAGCTTTACTATTAATCAGCTTTAAATTCAATCCTAATTCTCATATCCTACATCTCAATTCAAATAATTATATTTGTAGTATGTCGATTTTTGCTGTTAAAGAACAAATAGATGCGCTGGTTGCAGAGTTAAACCAACACACTTACAATTATTACGTTTTGGCAATGCCTACCATTGGCGATTATGAATTTGACAAGAAATTAGAAGTACTAATTAAGTTAGAAAAAGACTACCCAGAATTTGCAGATCCAAATTCTCCCACTCAAAAAGTTGGTGGAGACATTACTAAAAATTTTGAAACTGTAATTCATAAATGGCCAATGCTATCGTTGGGCAACACTTACAATGAGCAAGATTTACGAGATTTTGATGAACGTGTTAAAAAAGCAATTGGCGATGATTTTGAATACGTTTGTGAACTAAAATTTGATGGTTTATCCATCAGTTTAACCTATGAGAATGGAATTTTAGCTAGAGCAGTAACTCGTGGAGATGGTACACAGGGTGATGACGTAACTAATAATATTAAAACAATTCATACCATTCCACATCGCATTAAAGCAAATCAAATTCCTGATGTTTTTGAAATAAGGGGGGAAGTTTTTATGCATAGAGCTGCATTTGAACGCCTAAATAAAGAACGCGAAGAATTGGGCGAAGTTACCTATGCAAATCCTAGAAATTTTGCTTCAGGAACAGTGAAAATGCAAGATTCGAAAGAAGTGAAAAAACGACCTTTGGATTGCTTTTTATATGCTTTGTATAGTGAAAAAGAAATTTTTAAAACGCATTGGGAAAGTTTGCAAAGCGTGAAGAAATGGGGATTTAACATATCTGAGCACAGCAAATTAAGCAAAAACATAACTGAGGTACTTGCATTTATTTCCTATTGGGAAGAAAAAAGATTTACGTTAGGTTATGATATTGACGGAATTGTAATTAAAGTAAATAATATTGCTCAACAGCAAGAATTAGGCTTCACAGCTAAGTCTCCTCGCTGGGCAATTTCGTATAAATACAAAGCTGCTGAAGTTCAAACAGTATTAGAGAAAGTTACTTACCAAGTTGGTAGAACTGGCGCAGTTACACCTGTAGCTAACTTAAAACCTGTTTTATTGGCCGGCACTACTGTTAAACGAGCAACGTTACATAATGCTGATGAAATTATTCGTTTAGACTTACATGAAAACGATACCGTTTTTGTAGAAAAAGGCGGCGAAATTATTCCAAAAATTATCAGAGTAAACCTAGAACTTAGAAAGGAAAATTCCTTACCAATAACTTACATCACCAATTGCCCCGAATGTGGAACAGAGTTGATTAGAAAAGAAGGAGAAGTTGCTTTTTATTGTCCGAATGATGAAGGTTGCCCACCACAAATTGTTGGAAAAATACAACATTTTATTGGTCGAAAAGCGATGAATATTGATGGTTTGGGTGATGAAACCATTGAAGCTTTTTATCAAAGAGGATTAGTTAAACAAATTAGTGATTTATACACTTTACATGAAAAAGCTGATGAGCTTAAATTAATTGAACGTTTTGGTGAACGTTCTATAGAAAACATGTTAAAAGGCATAGAAACATCTAAACAAATGCCATTTGAAAAAGTATTATTCGGATTAGGAATAAGATATGTTGGCGAAACGGTAGCTAAAAAATTAGCGAGAGGCTTAAAAAGTATTGATAATTTAATTAATGCTACAATAGAAGAATTAACAGCAGTTGATGAGATTGGTGGCAGAATTGCAGAAAGCATTCAAGAATACTTTAGCAAACCAGAACACTTACAACAAATAGTACTTTTAAAACAAACAGGATTACAATTTGAAGTTGTGGAAACTGAAGTTTTGTTACAAAGTGATAAACTTATTGGAAAAACATTTGTAATTTCGGGAGTTTTCGAGAAACATAGTAGAGAAGAATTAAAAACTTTGATTGAAGAAAATGGGGGTAAAATTTTAAGTGGCATTTCTTCAAAACTTGATTATTTAGTAGCTGGAGACAATATGGGCCCATCTAAATTGGAAAAAGCAACAAAACTTAATGTGCCTTTGATAAGTGAAGATGAGTTGATTAGCTTATTATTATAACCACAAAGACACAAAGAACACCAAGAAGTAAATTATGACTGAAGATGAAATTGCAAAAATCATTGTTAATTCAGCATTTAATGTCCACGTTGCATTAGGCCCCGGTTTACTGGAGTCTGCTTATGAAGCTTGTTTAGTTTATGAGCTATTAGCAGCTGGTCTTAAAGTTTCTTCACAGGTAAATTTACCTATAGTTTATAGGGGTGTTCTGTTAGAGTGTGGTTATAGAATTGATATATTAGTAGAAAACAGAGTCATCGTTGAAATCAAGTCAGTTGCTGAGTTGAATAACATACACATGGCGCAAACACTTACCTATTTGAAGCTATCAGATTGTAGGTTAGCATTATTAATTAATTTTAATGTTGCTAGAATTAAAGAAGGAATAAAAAGAGTTATTAATGGGCATTTAGAAAACTAAAACTTAGTGTTCTTTGTGTCTTGGTGGTTAACAAAACAATATAATGAACAAATTTCACGGAACTGGTGTAGCCTTAGTTACACCTTTTAACACAGACGGAACGGTAGATTATCAGGGATTAAAGAAACTGATTAATCACTTGGTTGATGGAGGTATAGATTACCTTGTATCATTAGGTACAACAGGCGAAACAGCTACATTAAGCAAGGAGGAAAAGAAGAAGGTGTGGGAATTTACCGCTGAAATTAATAATGGCCGTTTACCTTTAGTAGCGGGTATCGGTGGAAATGACACCCATGTTGTTGGCGAAAACATTAAAACCTTTGAAAACAATAACTACAGCGCAGTGCTTTCTGTTAGCCCTTATTATAGCAAACCAACGCAAGAAGGAATTTATCAGCATTACAAATATTTAAGCGAATTGAGCACATTGCCAATTATGCTATACAATGTACCTGGCAGAACCGGGAGCAACATGAGCCCAGAAACGACTTGTAGATTAGCGCATGATTTTAAAAACATCATTGCTACTAAAGAAGCGTCTGGTAGTTTTGACCAATTTAATGCGATAATGAGAGATAAGCCAGCAGATTTTTTATTAATTTCTGGTGATGACCCAATTGCTTTACCTATGATAGCTATTGGCGCTGTTGGTGTAATTTCGGTTATTGGTAATGCTTTACCAAAACAATTATCAGATATGATTAGATTATGTTTAAAAGGCGATTATACCGCAGCTTTACCAGCACATTTAAGCTTACTAGAGATTACAAAATTAATGTTTGCCGAAGGAAACCCAGCAGGGGTTAAATCTGTCCTAAAAACTTTAAATATTTGCGACGATGTTGTACGTTTACCTTTAGTTAAAGCATCTCCAGCTTTAACCTCAAGCCTAGCAAACCAATTAGATAACCTATCTATATTTGCATAAAACCTAAATAAAAAATGCCTTGTAATTTTCACTACAAGGCATTTTTTATTTAAAAAGTCCCCTTCAGAGGATTTAGGGGCTAAGCTCCTTCTTCTTACCGTTACTTTTATTTACCACAGTAATTTCTTCTTTTTCTTTATCGTAATCAATTTCTAAAGTATCTCCATCGGCTATTTCGCCTTTTAAAATTTCTTCAGCAATTGGATCTTCTAAGTATTTCTGTATCGCACGTTTTAACGGACGAGCACCAAAAGCACTATCGAAACCTTTATCAGCAATAAATTCTTTAGCTCCATCAGTTAATTTAACCTCGTAACCTAAATCGTGTACACGACCAAATAAAGCTTTCAATTCGATATCGATAATTTTAAAGATTTCATCTTTACCTAAACTATTAAATACCACCACATCATCAACTCTGTTTAAAAATTCTGGAGCAAAAGCACGTTTTAAAGCAGTTTCTATTACACCACGGCTATGTGCATCAGTTTGGTTAATTTTTGCAGCAGTAGAGAAACCAACTCCAGCACCAAAATCTTTCAATTGACGAGCGCCAATATTAGAAGTCATGATAATGATTGTATTTCTAAAATCTACTTTCCTTCCTAAACTATCGGTTAACTGTCCTTCATCTAAAACTTGTAATAAAATGTTAAACACATCAGGGTGTGCTTTTTCAATTTCATCTAACAAGATAACCGCATAAGGTTTTCTTCTTACTTTTTCAGTTAATTGTCCACCTTCTTCATAACCAACGTATCCCGGAGGCGCTCCTACTAATCTAGAAACAGCAAATTTCTCCATGTACTCACTCATGTCAATTTGAATCAGCGAATCATCACTATCAAACATAAATCGAGCTAATTCTTTGGCTAATTCTGTTTTACCAACTCCTGTTGGGCCTAAGAAAATAAACGAACCAATTGGTTTTTTAGGATCTTTTAATCCAGCTCTAGTACGTTGTATAGCTTTGGTTAATTTTTTAATCGCATCATCCTGACCAATAATTTTCTCCGCAACCTTATCGTACATGTTCAATAACTTCGTGCTATCTGCTTGTCCAACACGTTGCAATGGAATACCAGTCATCATCGAAACAACTTCCGCTACGCTGTCTTCAGAAACTTCATAACGTTTAGTTTTAGTTTCAGCTTCCCATTCTGCTTTGGCACGATCTAATTCTTCTAACAAATTTTTCTCCGTATCACGCAATTTGGCAGCCTCTTCATATTTCTGACTTTTAACAACAGCATTCTTCTCTAGTTTAATATCTTCTATTTTACTTTCAATAGTGATGATATTTTCTGGAACATGAATATTGGTTAAATGTACTCTCGAACCTGCCTCATCTAAAGCATCAATCGCTTTATCTGGCAAGAAACGATCTGTTATATATCTTGTTGTTAAGGTAACGCAAGCTTTGATGGCTTCATCAGTATAAGTAACGCCATGGTGATCTTCGTATTTTTCTTTAATACGCGTTAAAATCTCAATGGTCTCATCTGGTGTAGCAGGCTCTATCATTACCTTTTGGAAACGACGATCTAAAGCACCATCTTTTTCGATATACTGACGGTATTCATCTAAAGTTGTAGCACCAATACATTGTATTTCGCCTCTGGCTAATGCTGGTTTAAACATGTTAGATGCATCTAGAGAACCAGAAGCACCGCCAGCACCAACAATGGTATGAATTTCGTCGATAAATAAAATCACATCTGTAGATTTTTCTAATTCATTCATTACCGCTTTCATACGTTCTTCAAACTGACCACGGTATTTTGTACCAGCTACTAAAGAAGCTAAATCTAAGGTAACCACACGTTTGTTGAACAAAACACGAGAAACTTTACGTTGTACAATTCTCAATGCTAAACCCTCGGCAATGGCACTTTTACCAACACCTGGCTCACCAATTAAAATCGGATTGTTTTTCTTTCTACGAGATAAAATTTGTGAAACTCTTTCAATTTCTTTTTCTCTACCTACAATTGGGTCTAGCTTGCCTTCTTCTGCAGCACGAGTTAAATCTCTACCAAAATTATCTAATACTGGTGTTTTAGATTTAATATCTGAAACTTTTTTAGGTGTCGTAAAGCTTTCTTCTTCTTGGAAATCGTCTTCACCTCCATCCGAAGTACCTCCCGGAGCTTCGTCTCTGAAACCATTTTTATTTACTTCAACCTCTTGTTTAAAGATCTCGTAAGTAATATTGTATTGTAATAAAATTTGAGATGCTATATTATCATCGTCTCTTAAAATAGATAACAATAAGTGTTCAGTTCCAATCAAATCACTTTTAAAAATTTTAGCTTCTAAATAGGTGATTTTCAATACTTTTTCTGCTTGTTTAGTTAATGGAATATTACCTAAATTAACAGTAACGCTCGAAGTACCGCGAACGGCTTCTTCAATAGATCTACGCAATTTTGAGGTATCAACACTTAAAGATTTTAAAATCTTAATGGCCATACCATCGCCTTCGCGAATAAGGCCCAACAATAAATGTTCTGCGCCTATATAATCGTGTCCTAATCTCAGGGCTTCTTCCCTGCTAAAGGAAATCACGTCTTTTACTTGTGGAGAAAATTTCGCTTCCATAATATGTGTCTTATTGGGATGACTCTAAACTATAAAAATGTTTGATATAAATAGCTTCCCAATTTTCATAATTTATCAACAATTAAGCCATTTTGGTGGATAAGCTTATGTTTAACTGTACTAATTAACAAAAAATAACGAGTTAATTGAAACAATTAGTATGATGTTAACTTACGTAAAGCTGCTATTTAAGGTTTTTAGCCAAAATTTGAGCTTAATTATCGGTCTAAATCATTATTGTCTTTAAATTGTAAGGATTGAGCAACAAAAAAATAGCTGACAAATAAAATGGTAGTGTGACACTGTCTCAGTAAAAAATCTTACATTTAGAGTTTCAGAAGCAATTTCAAAAAATGCACATCGATTTAACAAATACTGTACACCAAGT
>JAIELS010000077.1 GCA_019752795.1 Sphingobacteriaceae bacterium | reverse complement strand
CAATGACTATTAAATTTACGAAAAAATCGTATTTTTACGAAAAACACAATTATAAAAAATAATAGATGAAAATATTGTTATCCATTCTATTTGCAATTACTATAACTAACGCAGTATTAGCACAAAGCCCAGATAAAGCTTTAGCAAGAGTACGTTACACCTATACTAGCAAAGCAGATACTTTTAAAAATGGAAAACTACGTTCAGAAAACATGTTACTATTTATCGGAAAAAACGCTTCATTATTTACAAGTTATGATCGTTTAAATCATCAATTGGCACTTGATCAAAAAGTTCGTGCAAAAATGATGACTATGCTCGATAATGGAAAACCACAATCCATTAAAATAGATGAAAGTGAATCGGAATGGATGACCACAACTAATCATTTATATTTTATTAAAGAAAATAAGCATTTCACCAAAGAAATTATTGCTGACATAAGTTATCTTATCGAAGAAAAAATACCAATAATTGATTGGAATATTACAAAAGATACTTTAAATTTTTCTGGGATAAATTGCCAAAAAGCTATAGCAAAATTTGAAGGAAAAACTTGGGTAGCATGGTTCGCACAGCTATTACCTTTTCAAGCTGGTCCATGGCAATTAAATGGACTACCAGGTTTAATAATTGAAGCATATGACGAACAAAAATCTACTTATTTTAAATTTGCCGGAATAGAAAACACCAACGAAGGAGATTTTAAGCGATTTAATGACATCACAAAAGGAATTAATGCTGATGAAGGCTTTATTAATGCCATAGATGTAATGTTAGGTTTTGACGTTGCGGATGCTTATTTTTCAAATACAATAAAGGTATCGACTGTTTATACAACAAAAACTACAAAGCAGCAATTGATCAAATTTAAAGAAGCATATAAAAGAGATCCAAAAGCCTTTAAAAATAAATAATACAGTCCTAATTACAAAAAGTTAAAAAAAGTTAAATTATTTTCGTTGTTACGAAATAATCGTAGATTTACGGATAAGTAATTGAATTAACTAAATAAACTTTGTATGAAAACCTTATTATCCATTCTATTTACTATCACTATATGTAGTGCTACAAGAGCACAAAGTGCTGATAAAGTCCTAGCTCGAGTAAAGTATAATTTTACACACGTTAGAGATACCAATCAAAGAAATAATCCTTACACAGAAACAATGTTATTGGTAATTGGGAAGAACGCTTCCATATTTACTAGTTTAACTAGTTTAGAAAGAAACTTAGACTTACCAAAAGCACGACAAGCACCTGGCGCACCTTTTAAACCCATCAATCCAACAGATATTTACTTTTTTGCCAAAGAAAACAAGTTGATTTCTAGAGAGCGGTTTATGAATGCTTATTACTTGATAGATGAAGCTAATCAAAAAATTAATTGGAAAATAGCAAAAGATACGATTACTATAAGTGGTATAAAATGCAGAAAAGCAACCACCTATTTTAAAGGCAGAAACTGGATAGCTTGGTTTGCACCAGAATTACCTTTTCAAAGTGGTCCATGGAAATTAAACGGATTACCGGGTTTAATAATTCAAGCTAATGACGATAAAAATGAAGTTATTTTTGAATTTGCTGGAATAGATAACTTAAAAAAAGAAAACTTAAAGCCTGAGGAGTTAGAACTATCAAAAATTTACGAAAAAAGTTTTTTCTATAACCCAGAAATTGCTTTACAAAAAGATGCTAAAGCAACTAACAGGGCAGAATTCGATAAAATATTAGAGTTATACAGACAAGACCCTACCGGCTTCGTATCAGCCGCAACAGGCACACCAAAAAATAGAGTATTTATGGGCTCAAGCATGACAGGTGTTAGCCACAATATTACAAACAACCCTATCGAATTACCTGAAAAGAAATAAACGAATTCAACTAAATTAAAACAAACACAAATGAAAACTATTATAACCGCCTTTTTAACATTGGCAATAACAAGTTTTGCCTTTGCACAAAATCCAGATAAGGTATTAACTAGGGTAACTTACAACTTTAATCATATTCAAGATACTACGCAAAAAGAAAGACCTTACACTGAAACTATGTTATTGATTGTTGGCAAAAATGCATCAGTTTATACGAGTTACGATAAAATAAGTCAAAGTTTAGCAAGGAAAAAACAAATTGAAGAACAAATGAAAAACCAAGTTGGCAACAATAGTATGAGCATCAATCTTACTGGTTCTCCCGGCAAAGCTACCTCATCTATAGATTATTTTTACTTCGCAAAAGAAAACAAGTTTTTTACCAAAGAGCGAGTTTTCAATTATTACTTGGTTGAGGAGCCTACAACTAAAATTAATTGGAAGATTACAAAAGATACCACCAGTTTTTCAGGAATTCACTGTCAAAAAGCAACCACCTATTTTAAAGGTAGAAACTGGATTGCTTGGTACGCAACAGAATTGCCCTTTCAAAGTGGTCCTTGGAAATTAAATGGTTTACCAGGCTTAATTATTGAAGCTTATGATGACACAAAAACAGTTTCCTTTCAATTTGCAGGAATGGAAAATATTGTTGCTCAACCTGAACAGTCAAAAAACACAGAGAGCATAGGACCAAAAGTTATTACAAGTGGAGAAATTGTAAGTGTATTTAATACCAGTGGTGTTGAGAATGCTAATTTGTATTTAGGAAATGAAATTAAACTTCCTACAGACGCCATAAAAGCAAACAGAAAAGAATTAGACAAATTAAAAGAAGCCAGAGACAAAGACCCACAGGGATTTATGAAAACACAAATGACTGGTAGTGGCGGTGGTATAATTTCAGTGGTTGGCGTTTCAACAGGTAAAACCCTAGGATCAACTTTGCCAAAAATTATATTGAATAATCCAATTGAATTGCCTGAGAAGAAATAAACGAATTCAAATACATTAAAAAATAAACACAAATGAAAACTATTTTAACCACATTTTTAACATTGGCAATAATAAGTTTTGCCTTTGCACAAAACCCAGACAAATCTTTAGCGAGGGTTAGATACAGCTTTACACACATCCAAGATACTACCCAAAAAGACAAACCCTATACTGAAAACATGCTTTTAGTTATTGGTAAAAATGCTTCAGTTTATACTAGTTATGATAAAATAAATCGCGACTTAGAAATGCAAAAACAAATTGCAGAACAAATGAAAAATCAAGCTGGATCTAACAATTTTAGCATAAATATCAATAAAACTGGGTCTAGAGAAGTTTCAGATCTCGATTATTTCTACTTTGTTAAAGAAAATAAATTTTACACCAAAGAACGTTTACTTACCAATTATTTAGTAGAAGAAGATGCCGCAAAAATAAGTTGGAAAATAACTAAAGACACTGCAAGTTTTTCAGGTATTCATTGTCAAAAAGCAACCGCTCATTTTAAAGGAAGAAACTGGATTGCTTGGTTTGCACCAGAACTACCTTTTCAAAGTGGACCCTGGAAATTAAACGGATTACCGGGATTAATTTTAGAAGCATTTGACCTAACACAAACAGTTAAATTTCAATTCGCGGGTCTTGAAAACGTAACCGAAGAAGAAACTAAAGCAAATACAGCAAATGAACCAAAAATAGCTATACCAGGAGCTGGCCAGGGCGCTGTAAAAATAATAGGATTAGATATGGGCTCAACTTATTTAGGCGCAGAAATTAAACTTCCAGCAGATGCTGTAAAAACGAGCAAAAAGGATTTAGATAAACTAAAAGAGGCAAGAGATAAAGATCCACAAGGCTTTATGAGCGCACAAATGGCAGCCCAAGGTATTTCTATTGGTAGTGTAAGTAGCGTAAGAAGAACTTCTGTTAGCCAAAACGGCACTGGTCCTATAAAAATTGTAATTAATAATCCAATCGAATTACCTGAAACCAAATGAGAATTATAGCCTTAACCCTATTTTTCTGCTTATTTGGCTTTGCATCTGCTTTTGCGCAAAAACAAATTAAAGGAAAGATAAAAGATACCAAAGGTGCTCCAGTGGTATCTGCTAATGTTAATTTAAAAGATAAGGAAGGTAATATTTTAACTTTTACCAGAACTGACGACAAAGGAAATTTCACCTTATCATTTACAGAAGAGAACAAGGATTTAACAATAGAATCTACTATTATTGGTTATTTAAAGAAAATTACACCCATAAATGAGCTAAATAAAGTTTACGACTTAGTAATGGAAGAAAGTGAAATTAGTTTAAAAACTGTTGTGGTCAAAAACCGCCCCGTACTTACCCTAAATGGCGACACCTTAAATTATAAAACAGCTGATTTTGCCGACAAGCAAGATCGATCTATTGGAGATGTACTGAGAAAAATGCCAGGTATTGAGGTAACTGAAGAAGGTAAAGTAAGTTATAATGGAAAAGCCATCTCTGCCCTTTACCAAGATGGAGTAAACATTTTAGATGACAAATACAGCCTTGCAACCAAAGCAATCCCTCATGGAGCGGTAGAAAAAGTGCAGGTGATTGAAAAAGACCAACCTATTAAAATGCTGCGCAAAAACAACATGAGCGAGGATGTAGCTTTAAATCTAGTTTTAAAAGATGAAGCAAGGTTAAAAGTAATGGGTGATGTAAAAATCGGACTTGGAACACCCGATCGATTTGATGGAAATGCGAATGCGATGATGTTTAAAAAGAAATTAAAATTTATCAATAACATCAAAGGCAACAACATAGGTATCGATCCGGGTATTGATTTAACTTCTTTTTTTGGTGGTAATTCAGATAATGATAAACCTAGTAGTTTTCTTTCTGCTGGTGCTGCCGGTGTACCTACCCTACCTCAAAGAAGAACTTTATTTAATAAAGCAGGTTTGGCAAACTTCAATAATTTATACAAATTTAATGAAGATTTGCAAGTAAAAGCCAACATCGCCTACTTATACGATCAAAGAGAACAGCAGTACAGCAAATTTTCTGAAACTTATTTATCTGGTCAGACGATTACTTACAATGAAATACAACAAAATGGCATTAATCCACAAATGCTACAAGCTAAACTCAACATAACCGCTAATGCTGAAAACTATTATTTTAGCGACAATTTCATAACTAATTATAATCTATCCAACACAGTCTCTGATGTTTTCACAAATGGAATTGATGCAAATCAAGCTTTAAGCCAAAAAAAATTAGATATTTCTAATGAGTTAAGTTATCGTAAAAAATTAAAATCAGACAATACCTTCAACTTTTATTCAATTCTAAGTAGAACAATACAACCGGAGGTTTTAAACATCACCCCTGGTTTAAATGAAGCTATTTTAAACAATGGAAACCCTTATGCTGGTTTAAATCAATATATAAAGTTACCGACTTGGTATACCAACAACTATACAGCATTTGCCTTTGTAAGAAATAAGTTTACTCAAACATATAGAGTAGGTTTTAATGTTCAACATCAAGACTTAGGTTCAGAATTATACCGTGTACAAAATAACCAAAGCACAGAATTGGTTTCACCACAAATGACGAATAGTTTAGAATGGCTAAAAACCAAACTGTATACAGATGCTAGTTATGAGTATAATTTTGGCAAATTTAAAGCAACCCTAGGTTTACCGATAAGCTATAACTACATTAGCTACGAAGACCATACCAAAGGATTTGAGCAAAGTTTAAACAGACTATTTGTTAATCCATCACTAAGCTTAAAATACCAAACTGGCGTAGAGAATTATGTTACTGCAAATTATGGATACAATAATGATTTAGGAGGTATTGATGATGTTTATCGTGGTACAATATTAAAAAACTACAGGTCTTTATTTGCAAACGATGCACCAATAACAGAACGCAAATCTCAATCAGTTGGTGCTGGTTTTAATTTTCGCAAAGCGATGCAAATGTTTTTCTTAAACTTTAACGCTAGCTATTCTACTTCTACTGTAAATACTATTTCTTCTTATAACCTAACCAATAACATTCAACAACGTGTGGTAATTCTATTGGCAAATGATGTAAAAAGTTTAGCTTTTGGCGCCAATGCGAGTAAATATCTTTTCAACTTAAGAAGTACGGTAAATGCTGGATTTAGTTATAGTCAAAATACCTTTGAGCAGTTACAAAATAATGTATTATTACCTTTTACTTCGGAAACTTTTGCTTACAAAGCAGGTATAGAATCTAAAATAAATAACTTCATCAATTGGTCTTACAATGCAACTTACACGTTAAGCAAGAATAAAACTAGCACTGCTAACGCGATAAGCAATAATAACCAACAGCTTAGACAACAGTCATCTTTAACCGCCACGGCTTTTAAAAGTGTATTTATGACTTTATCCGCTGAACACATTTTTACACACCAAACCACACAACCAGATTTAAGTTATTTATTTGCTGATTTTAATGTAAGGTACAAACTTCAAAAATTGAAAACAGACTTAGAATTTGGAATTACAAATTTAGCAAACATCAAAAAATTTGAAGCAAATTACCTTTCGGCCAACTCCTTTTCTTCAGGCACTTATTATATACCTGGAAGAGTAGCGATGATGAAGGCAACATTTAATTTTTAAAACAGCTTGAATAGATAAATAGTTAATATTAATAAACCACAAATGAGAAGCCCCAAGACTAAAAAGTTAAGGGGCTTTATTTTTACATTATGTTTAAAACATAAAACGAGCAATTGAGGTATAAAAAAACGCATTTGCTAACTTATTAGGATTAAGTAGAGTTAATTAGAAACTATAATATAACTTTCATACAAAAAGACCTTCAAGTTATTTCTTGAAGGTCTTCAATAAATTAGCTTCTAAATATTAAGGTTTAACTTTTTGTCCATAACCTATAATAACTACTTCAGATAAAGCCTCTCCTTTTTTAACATCAACACTTTTAATATGATTAGGATTAATTTTATTCAATCCTTCTTGCGTCATTTTTTGACCATTAAAATAAAAGTTTACTTTACTAACATCTATGCTATCAGCAGGATTTGTGCCTGTTTTATAACCTTTTAAAACAATTTTAGTATTACTTGGTTTATCATCAAAATCTACTGGTCTTTTAATATTAGTAACTAAAACTCCTTCTACATCTTGGTCTGCCTTTTTTGCTTTATACTCAACTCCTCTTACAACATAAACCATCTTATCAGTAATTTTGTCTTTAGAAGATTTTGATATTTCTTGAGTTTTAGCAAAAAGAAATTCCGTTTGCTTAGCATTTAAATCCATGCTGTGTACAGATTTTGTTAAAAATATAGATGTATCCCCTTGTTTGGTGCTTTGGCTAGCCATTTGAATGAGTAATTGTTTGGTAACCTTATCCATTCCATCATTTATAGTATCCTTCAAGTTTAAAACAACATTAATAACATTGGTTTTTTGATTTAAATTACTATTTTTTTCATGTCCTCTTTTAATGCCTGCCTTCGAATTTGTAGTTATTGAAATATCTAAAATTGGTGAATCAACACCATTGGATACAGCATTACTTATTACATTAGTTATTGGACTTAAGTGTTTCTTTATGTCTTTTTTAGATACCGTAAAAGCCAAAGTAGTTAATAACAAAACTGGTAAAACTAGCATATAGCGACTTAAAGTTAATTTAGATGAACGTTTAACATTCATCATTTTAATGCGTTTCTTTAAATCAGCTAGGTTAAAATTATTTACTATTTCTACAGCAGGTATCAAATTACTCGCATCTAATAAGCTGTATTGGTAATCTTTTTTATCTATACCTTTCTTTAATATTTTTTCATCAGTAATATACTCCAAATTCTCCTTAACGGCTCTTTTCATTAACCAAACACCTGGATTAAACCAGTAAAAAACTACGCTTAATTCTGCCAAAATAATATCTAGCGAATGCCATTCTTTCACATGAATTTGTTCATGCGTTAAAATGGTTTGCAACTCCTTTTCTTTATGTAAAGTCGGATTAATATAAACAGTTTGCCAAAATGAGAACGGACTAACGGGTTCATCCAAAATTCTAACTTCAAAATCTGCTATTGAACCTGGCGATGATTTTTTATGCATTCTATACAGTGAAACAAATTGAATCACTAATCTAACTGCCATTATCAGAACGCCAACATAGAATAACATACTAATCCATAGCCAATAATTTGAAATAAAATCTAATGGAACCATTGTAGCTACTTTCTGATTTAACTCAGGTACAAATGCCACAATTTGCTGATTTTGATTATGGAAAAAATCTGTTAAATCTATAAATGGATATAGCGTAGAGAACAATATTCCAAAAACCAAAAAAACACGATTAATTACATAGAATGTTAATCTGCGAAGAATAAGATAATACGCTGCTGCAAATAATATAAGTACTAAATTTATTTTTAAAAGGATAATAATAAAATCAGGCATGTCATTTTTGATCAGGGTTTTCAATCAAGTTGATAATATCTTTCAATTCTTCTGCACTAATCTTGTTATCCTTTGCGAAAAAGGCAACCAATTCTTTGTATGAACTTTGAAAATAGTTATTTACAAATCCATTCATAAAACGTTTTTTATATTCTGCTTCTTTAACCTTAGCGCTATAACGATTGGCATTAGCAAAACGTTCGCTCTTTAAAAATCCCTTTCGCTCTAAATTCTTTATTGTTGAAGCAAGAGTTGTATAAGGTGGCTTTGGTTCAACCATTTCATTCATGAAATCTTTGATAAAACCTGGTCCAAATGACCAAACCGCAAGCATTGCGTCTTCTTCTTGTAGTGTTAACTTTTCCATTATTTACGAATATATCGTAAATATACGGAATTAAATTTAAGATTTTAAAAATTTATAAGTTAAAGAATGTTAAGGTTTTGAATAGCGTTCTTCAGCTTCATCAATCGTTTTTTTGATCATTTTTTGAAGCTCATCAGCGGCTAAAGCGATCGTAGGATTTTCATTATAATCTACAAGATAAATAATGTTCTTAGCTTCTTTTTCGTATACAAAGGTGATTTCATACCTCAGTACTTTATCATTTTTTAAATCAGCATTTTTATTTGCAATAACGTTAGGTAACTGCCACAAATTTAACTCATTAGCTTTGCTATGCAAAAAGATAATGTTATTTGCTCTAAGCTTTACATTAGTTTTAATTAGTGAATCTCTATTGTCTAAATATTGATAATCTCCGGTAGCGGAATCATAAGCATTAACCAGCGTATCTCCTACTCCCCATTTGTAATTCACTGCAACAAAATCGGCTGCAGCATATCGACCTTTTCCTAAATTAATTAAATAATATCCACCAATTGCAATCGTAAAAATAATTACAACCGTAGCAATGAGTGATAAGTTCTTTTTGATATCAAATGCCATTATTTATTCAGCTTTTGCTCGCTATCTGCTAAGTATTGTTCTATAATTTTTTGCATTTGAGCAGTAGCACTCTTCATTTTTGGGTTACCATCAAAATTAGGAAAGTATGTAACCTCCTTAGATTTTTTTTGGTAATTAAACTTCATGAAATAACGTAGCATTTTTGGATTATTTAAATCGGCTTCACTATTAGCTACAATATCTGGCAAATTCCAAAAACCTTGTACATCAGCATTGCTATCCAGGAATTTTTTATCTCTTTGAGTTAATTCGATATGTTTGATAACCAACGAATCTTTATCGTTTAAGTACTTATACTCCCCTGTAGTAGAATTATAAGAATTTTCTAAGTTCTCTCCAACGCCCCATTTATATTCTAGAGAAACAAATTCTTTAGCTTTAAAAGGTGCATTGCTAATAATTGGTTTATAATAAACTATAGCATAAATTAAAAAAGGCACTACTATAGTGAAAAATATAAATAATTTTTTCCCTCTACTTGTCATAACGCTAACTATTTTCAAGATTAATCTAATGGCCCGGTTAATTCACCCTCCCACTTACTCACTACTGCAGTTGCAATACTATTACCAATAACGTTGGTTGCAGACCTACCCATATCCAATAATGGGTCTATACCAATTAACAAAGCTAAACCAGCCTCTGGGATATTAAATGTTGCAATTGTACCTGCAATAACTACTAATGATGCACGTGGTACACCTGCAATTCCTTTACTAGTTAACATTAAAATCAATAACATTGTCAATTGCTTATCTAAAGGTAAGTGGATACCATAACATTGCGCAATAAAAATAGAAGCAAATGTCATGTACAGCATAGAACCATCAAGATTAAATGAATAGCCCAAAGGCAAAACAAAACTTACAATTTTATCCTTGCAACCAAAACGCTCTAATTGCAACAACGTTCTTGGATAGGCAGCCTCACTACTTGCTGTACTAAAAGCCAACATTACAGGCTCTTTCATCCTATTCATTAAGTTAAAAATTCTGCCTTTCAATATACTGTAACCAATTAAAATTAACAACAACCACAAGATCAGCATACCTGAATAGAACTCCCCAATAAATAGTGCATAAGTTGATAATACACTTATACCTTGTTTTGCTACTATGGCAGCCATGGCGCCAAAAACAGCAAATGGCGCAAAATTCATAACATAACCAGTAACCTTTAAAATGATATGCGCTACAGAATCAAAAAATTCTATAACTACTTTCCCTTTTTCTCCTATAGCTGCAGTAGCAACGCCAAAAAACAAAGAGAAGATTACAATTTGCAAAATCTCATTGGTTGCCATAGATTCTGCAAAACTTTTAGGCACAATGTGAGCGATAAAATCTTTTACAGAAAGCGCTGTAGCTTTAATACCTGTATCTGCATGACTGCTTGGTAATGGCAAATTCATAGCTTCACCTGGTTTCCAAAGGTTTACTAAAACCATACCCAACAATAAAGACATTAATGAGGCACTAATAAACCATAACATGGTTTTTCCACCAATGCGACCTACAGCTTTAATATCCCCTACTTTAGCTACACCTACAACTAAAGTTGTAAATACTAAAGGCGCAACAATCATTTTAATCAATCTTAGAAAGATGTCGCTTAATAAAGTAAGTGGTTCTAAACTTTTCTCTCTAGCAGTTTCATTTTCCTTGCGGATTTTAACTTGCTCTACTTTTTGAGTTTTTAAAACAGCGTACTGACTTACTGTAGTATCTGTAAGATTGCTCATTTGTAGTTCAATCTTTTTTACCTGCGCATCTGCGTTAACAATTGCATTATTTTTATCGTTGAAATTATTTACATTTAAGTAATAACCCACAGCAACACCTAATATAAGTGCAATAAAAATAAATAGCGTTAGTTTATTTTTGTTCGACATTGTTTAGATTTTGATTTATTCAAGACGTAAAACTACAATAATAAAATTATTCTCTAAACAATATTGATAAAGCATTAGTTATTTTACATATTTGGGCGTAACAAATCTTAATTCCCATCATCTAAACTCAAATCACCAACAGCTCATAAGTGGATCAAAAAGACATCTTATTTAAGGAAATTTTCGATAAAAACTCTAAAAAGATTTTTCACTTATGCTATGGCTATACAGGTGATAAAGATTCTGCAAACGACCTTTTGCAAGAAACTTTTTTAAAGGTTTGGCAAAATTTAGATAAGTTCAGAAACAAATCTCTTATTTCGACGTGGATTTATCGCATTGCCGTTAACACTTGTTTAACCTATTTACGCTCAGAAAAAAGACAAGCAAAAGATGAATTGACTGAAAATATTATAGAGACAAAAGTTGAAGAGTTTTCAGAAAAAAACGAACAAGTAGCCTTACTCTACCAATCCATATCTAAGTTAGAGGAGAATGATCGCTTAATTATTACTATGGTTTTAGATGAATTACCATATCATGAAATTGCGGATATTTCTGGAATTAGCGAAGGTAACTTAAGAGTTAAAATTCATCGAATTAAACAAAAATTGACCGAATTATATAATCAACATGCAGCAATTTGATCAAATAGAGGCCTTATGGGCTAAGCATACGGTTGATGTGAACATATCTGCCGATGAAATGCTGAAGCAAGCAAAGAAAGAGGTGAATGGCATGAGAACCAAATCTTTGTTAAATATTGGAGGCATGATACTTTCTGTAATTGCAATGGCTATGCTTTGGCTTTTTTATGATGTACAAAATTGGACAACTCATGCTGGAATTAGCATTATCATTATTACTATTTTAGTTTATACTGCTATTCTTTACAATAATTATAAAATTATTTCTAAAGTAGATTTTACTGTTAACCCAAATGAGTTTATCACAAAATTAAAATTATATCAACTCGATAGATTAACAATGTATAATCGCTTATATTGGTTTTACACTATTGCACTTTCCTTAGGGGCAGCGTTATATTTTATAGAGGTTTTGTCACACATGGAGTTTTGGATGCAAATTGTAGCTATTGTTGTAACCATTGGCTGGATGATTTTTTGCTCTACTCTTGTACGTAAAGCTGTAATTAAAAAGGATAAAGAGCGTATCGCCTTATTAATCGAGAAATTTGAACGCATTAGCGGACAATTTAACTAGGAAAAAAATTTATTGGTATAGTTTTCGCTCTACATTTTATAATGAAGAACGTTTACAGCTTTTATATTTGGTTAACTCTATTCGTAACTATAGTAATTACTACTGCATTTAAAGCCAACTACAATGCTTTTCCTGAAAAGATTGAATGGAGCACGCATTTCAATGCAAAACCTGATGATTATTCTCCTTATGCTGCCTTAACCGCAACAACTTGGCAATATAGTTACATTACTAAAATCCGGGATAATCAATTAAATATTGATTTTAAATTTGTTGGAGGTGTTGATCCAGATAAATCTTGGGTTAAACGTAATAGAATTAAAAACAAGGAAATTAGTAATCAACTGTTAAATCATGAACAAGGCCATGTTTACATTAATTTTTTACTATTAAAAGAAGGCGAATTGAGGATTAGAAATCAAAATTATACAATTAACAATTACAAAAAATTAATTCAACTCACTGCAAATAAAATAAGTAAACAATATAGCGATATGCAAAGTAGATATGATAATGAGACCAAACACGGCTCAGATTTGGTTGCACAAAGACAGTGGGATGATTACCTTAAAAAACAGCTAGATAGCTACGAAAAATAAAATACCCTTTAACTCACCCGAAAAATCGGGACTAAGCCCTATTGATATAGCGAAATTTCCCTACTGCTGTGCCTTAACCTCACTTGTAGAAAAACTATTTCCTCTTAAATTATACTTTAAAGTTTTAACCAAAGTTGTGGTTTTACCACTATCTATAGTTACAATTGGCACAGATCTAAATAGTTCTCCATTTTTAACAAAGAATTGATCATTACCTTCATAACCTTTAACACTATTTAAACCTGGAAAACTTATTTTATCGAAACTATTATTGGCAAATTCGTAAACATTAACATCATTTACATTTTTTCTCACTAAAAACTGAATGTATAACTCTGCATTACCATCATTATCTAAATCCATATTCCAAGCATCTAATATCACACCCTTTCTCTCAATCGAAATAGATTTATAATTATTTTTAGTAGAATCAGACATCAACAATAGGTAACCACCTAAAGTATCAACTCCTTTACCCCAGCTTAGCACCTCAAAATTAAAACCTGGTTTTATCTCTATGGCTTTATAAAAAGGAAAAGGATTTGGATTAGTTGTTTTTGAATTGGCTGATTGGTTTGTTGTTGAAGCTACCTTCTCATCGTTAGTACAAGCATATAAAAAAGTAATCCCAAAACTTAGTAAGAGAATATATTTAATAGTGTTCATTAATTTCATATCTATTTTAAAACTGGATTGCTTAACTATTAATTTATTTCTTTAATTCTACTGCGCCATTGTTAAATGTAGTTTCACTTACCACACTTCTTTTTCCACTAGGGGTAATTACAATGGTTTTAAGAATTTTCTTTTGTCCTTCTGGTACATTTATCTTAATTGCGTTAGTATATTCAGTTGCATTTTCTGACGGACGATAATTGTTTAAAGTATAAAAGATTTTAGCCCCTATGATTGGAGCTTTCAATTCTATTGAAAAATTTTCTCCATTTACAACTTTTTCTGGCTGGCCAATTGGTACCGGCACCCAATAATTAGTATTAGTTTGATCTAATTTAGCCAAATGAAGTGGCACTCTTTCTTCTGTAAAGTTTTTAAAATCTTTTCTATCTAATTGGCTCCAAGCAATTTCGGCTAATGATAGAATTTTAGGGAAAACCATATATTCTACTTTAGCAGGAGTTTCCATATATTCAGTCCATACATTTGCTTGTACACCAATAATATGTTTTTGTTGCTCGGCTGTTAATTCTTTAGGAACAGGATCATAATTATATACTTTTTGGAAATTAGAAAAACCATTCCCTAAACCACTAATAGTTAGCGGTTCATCTGGAGATGCAGAAGCTTTGTGATCAAAGTATAAGCCCATTGAACCAGGAGTCATAATTACATCATGATTTTGCTTTGCAGCTTCAATACCTCCAGCCTCACCTCTCCAAGACATCACTGTTGCATTTGGTGCTAATCCGCCTTCTAAAATTTCATCCCACCCAATTATAGACCTTCCTTTAGTATTTACGTATTTCTCAATTCTTTGAATAAAGTAACTCTGTAAACCATGCTCATCTTTTAAATTATTATCCTTGATAAATTGCTGACAAAATGGAGATTGTTTCCAATACTCTTTAGGGCATTCATCACCACCAATATGGATGTATTTAGAGGGAAATAACACCATTACTTCATCTAAAACATTCTCTAAAAATTTAAATGTATTGTCAGTTGGCACAAAAACATCGTCAAAAACGCCCCAGGTCTGTTGTACTTGTTTCCCTTTTCTTTCACCGCTCCATGGGGCTTTCTCTCCTATCCATGTATCTCTATCAGGAAAAGCACTCAACTCGGGATAAGCTGCTATGGCTGCCGAAGCATGTCCAGGCATTTCTATTTCTGGCAACACATTAATATACTTTGCTGCAGCGTAAGCAACTACTTGCTTTACCTCATCTTGTGTATAAAACCCATCGTGAACAGTATTATCTGTACCGCCTGTACCTGGATAATTACCAACAATCGTACCGCTTCGTTTTGCACCAATACTAGTCAATTTCGGATATTTTTTAATTTCTATTCTCCAACCTTGATCATCTGTTAGATGCCAATGAAAAGTATTGATTTTATAGGTTGCCAATACATCGATGTACTGCTTAACAAATGAAACAGGAAAGAAATGTCTAGACACATCTAAATGCATTCCACGATATTTAAAACGTGGATAATCTTTAATTTCTACAGTTTGAATAGTAATTTTATCATTCTTTTTATCTGGCATTAACTGCATTAAAGATTGTATGGCATAAAACAAGCCTGCATCTTTACCTACTACTTTAATTTGATTTGCACTAATTTGAATAGTATAACCTTCTACAGGTAATTTTTCAGCACCAGCTGAAGTTAAAATGATAGATTTTTGGCCACTAGTTACAGTTTTAGTTTCTCTTAATGCAAACCCACCTTTAGTTACAATAAATGCGTTTAATAAATCTGCAGTTTTAGCATTTGCACTTTCATTACTAATTAAGGCAACAGTTTTATCCAATTGAAAAGTACCACTCGTTTTTTTTATAGCTACCGGAACTGGGATAATACCCATATTGGCATCGGTTTGTGCTAATGTTTGAAATACAATAAAGGAACTAAGGAAAAGCAATATGGATTTTTTCATTTTCAATTTCTAATTGGTAGTCCAATATATAAAATTTATAAAGAAAATAATACCCAAGAATTAATTAGTTAAAACTTTAATCATTTCGATACAAAGCCTATAATGGCTTGTTCAAAATACAATTAAGGTATAATTAAAATGAGGTAATGTCGTGTGTTTCGAATTTCCCTGTAACTTTTGAAATTTCAATTTTAAAGACAACGATATTAGTCTGCTCTTCTGGTTTAATACCATGTGAAGTTTGTTCGGTTGGCCTATCGGTTAGGGGCATAATTCTATGTATAATACCTTGCATCACTTGTTGACGTTCTTCGTCTTCCAATTCTATAAAATCACCTAAAAGTATAGCGCTTTTCCATCTAAAAGTATCTAAAATCTCATCAACCTGAAAACATACTTTAGGATTAGCACGCATCATTTCAATTTTTTTTCCATTACCAGAATGCGCATAGATGGCATTATTTCTGTATACATAGTTAATTGGTACAATATAGGTTTCGCCATCTACTGAACAACCTAGCCTACCAAAAACCTGACTTTCTAGCAAATCAATAAGTTCTTTCTTATTTAAGTCTCCTAACATAATACCCTAATAAATTAATGATGAAATAATTTTGTTTAACCAAATATAACGAAACGGAATAGACATTAAGTGACTTATATCACATTTGAATTTGATATGTTAACGATAGAAATGTTTTTTTAACAAAAAAGCTTCCTGAACTAAATCAGAAAGCTTTTTAAATATAAAGTCCCCTTTAGGGGATTTAGGGGTTAATCATAAGTAGAAGCCAATACATTTGGCGTATCGCCTTTAGCAGCTAAATAACGTTCTGCATCTAAAGCAGCCATACAACCAGATCCTGCGGCAGTAACTGCTTGACGATAATAATGATCTTGTACATCCCCACAAGCAAAAACTCCTTCCACATTAGTTTTAGAAGTTCCTGGAGTAGTTAACAAATAACCCGTTTCATCCATATTTAACCAACCTTTAAAAATATCTGTATTTGGTTTGTGGCCAATTGCTACAAAGAAACCTTCTACATCTAAAGTAGATTTCTCGTTAGTTTGATTATTGATAATTTCTAAACCTGTAACATTTTTCCCATTTCCCAAAACTTCAGTAGCTTCCGTATTGTAAATAACTTCGATATTTGGCGTATTTAATACACGATGAACCATTGCTTTAGAAGCTCTAAATTCATCTCTACGCACTAACATATATACTTTTTTACACAGTTTAGCTAAGTAAGTCGCTTCTTCTGCTGCAGTGTCTCCAGCGCCAACTATGGCAACATCTTGTCCTTTAAAAAAGAAACCATCGCATACTGCACAAGCAGAAACACCAAAGCCATTATATTTTTGCTCACTTGGTAAACCTAACCATTTTGCTGTGGCACCAGTAGCTATAATTACAGTATCAGCTGTAATGGTCTTTGTTTCATCAACCACTACTTTACGTGGAAACGAAGAAAAATCTACCGAACTTACATAACCGAATCGAATTTGAGTTCCGAAACGTTCAGCTTGCTTTCTAAAATCTTCCATCATTTCTGGACCCATAATTCCCTCAGGATAACCTGGAAAATTATCTACATCAGTGGTTTGTGTTAACTGACCACCCATTTCCATACCGGTATACATTACAGGTTTTAAATCTGCACGAGCAGCATAAATTGCTGCTGTATAGCCTGCAGGGCCAGACCCTATAATTAAACAACTTACGTGTTCTATTTCTTGTTCTTGAGACATCTTAATATAATTATAAATGCAAATTTAAGCTTTAAATTGTTAAACCTAAAGTTTGTGGAGAAAGATGAAATTGTGGAGATAATTCTATAAGCAGAAAGCCTAAAGATAAAAGACTAAAGTGTAATCATTTAATACTATTGAGTTGATAAGTTGAACTTTACAGACTACTATACAATTGAACTAATGAACCAATAAACTAATTGCCCTTGTTCGCTTTCAAAACTCTTATAAAATTACCGCCTAACATTTTGGTAATATCAGAAGAACTATAGCCTCTTTTTACTAGAGCAGCAGTAATTTTCGGATAATCTGCTACACTATTTATCCCTAAAGGAAATGATTCGGCACCATCAAAGTCTGCACCAAAACCAACATGATCTACACCAATCATTTTAACAATATAATCTACATGATCAATTAATACTTCAACAGATGGTCTTGTTGCATCTGCATCTTTTTGATGTTTAGCAATTAAGGTATCGATAGCTTTACTTCTGCCATATTTTTCACTTAAAGCTTTTAATTCTACTGAATGTTTTGCGAAAAAAACTTTTTGTTTATTATTATAGGTGGAATCTAAAAAACCCGAGTAAAAATTAAGAGAAATCAATCCGCCATTTTTACCAACAGCTTTAATTTGTTCGTCATTTAAATTTCTTGGAACAGGATTAAGTTGGTAAACACAACTATGCGAAACCAAAACTGGCTTTTTAGATTCGTTAATCGCATCAAAAAAAGTTTTAATACCAACATGCGATAAATCTACCATCACACCTAAATCATTTAATTTGTGTACCACTTGTTTACCAAAATCATTTAATCCAGCGTTATTTGGTTTAATTTTACCCGAAGTTTCTTCGGCAGCTGAACTTGACCATGGCGTACTGTTATTCCAAGTTAAAGTAAGGTAAACCATGCCACGTTCTGCTAATTTTTCTAAATTTACAATACTGTTTTCAATCATATGACCACCCTCTACACCAATCATAGCCGCTAATTTCTTTTCAGCAACTGCTTTTTCTAAGTCAGCAGCATTACCTACCAATGTTATTTTTGAAGGATATCTTTTAATTAAACTATACAACGAATCTATTTGTTGGTTAGCTATATCATATCCACCATTTTCGTCACACCAAATAGAAAAAACTTGAACATCTAGCCCACCTTTTTTTGCCCTTACCAAGTCGAAATTTCCTATAGCTTGTAGTTTACCAATATCAATACCAGAAACAATTTGGTTAAATAAAATATCACCATGTGTATCTACAACAATAGCTTTATCATGAATTTGTTTAGTAGTTTGCCCTAAAACCACAACAGTAGTACAAAGCAAATACATACCGAGTATGAGTTTTTTCATTTTGATAGTTTAAATCAGATTAATTAGTTTTTATTTTACCGCTAACTTTTTTTTGCTCTATATCATTTACATAAAAAATCTTCTTCTTACCCCTTTTAAAGAGCCATTCCCCTTCTTTTTTATCATCTTTAAAAATACCGAACGTTTGAACTCTTCCCTTTTCGTCATAAGCTACAAATTCGCCTTGTTTTAATCCATTTTGAAAATTTACAGTACCTAAAATTTTACCATCAGGATAATAAGAGCTCCATCTTCCTGTACTTAATCCATTTTCATATTGCCCTTCTTCAGAAATAAATATATTTTTATCTGTATATGGAAAAACTGAATTGTGAGTATCATTAAACGTTTCCACATCAGAATAATAGGTGAATTTTCCATGTGGAATACTTAAAGCTTCATCTTTAAAAGACCCGGTTATCATTAAATTATTTAGTATATCGTATCTTTTAAAAACATATAAACTATCATTGCTTAATTTGCCATAGACCGCATAAGAAGTAGCAAGCGAACTAGCCAATGTAGTATCAAGCATTACCTTCTCCCCTAAGTAATAGACAGTTTTCACTTGAGCCTTAAGGCCTAGTGTGCTAAAAAATATTAAATTCAATAAGATTAAAACCTTTTTCATTTTTAGGTTTGAATTATCCCCACGTTAAAAGCTTTTTTAATTGGAGATTGATTTGCAGCCTCTATACCCATAGAAATCACTTTCCTAGTTTCTAATGGATCAATTATACCATCAACCCACAAACGTGATGCCGCATAATACGGCGTTGTTTGATTATTGTATCTATCAGTAATTTTTTTCAATAATTCGGCCTCTTTTTCTGGCGTAATAGTTTCTCCTTTAGCTTTTAAGGAAGCTTGTTCCATTTGTAAAATTACTTTAGCTGCTTGTGCACCGCCCATAACAGCAATTTTTGCAGTTGGCCAGGCATAAATTAACCTCGGATCGTAAGCTTTACCGCACATCGCATAATTTCCTGCGCCATAAGAGTTGCCTATTACAATTGTAAACTTTGGCACCACAGAATTAGCAACTGCATTTACCATTTTCGCACCATCTTTAATTATACCACCTTGTTCAGATCTACTTCCTACCATAAAACCTGTAACATCTTGTAAAAATACCAAGGGGATTTTCTTTTGGTTACAATTCATGATAAAACGACTTGCTTTATCAGCACTATCAGAGTAAATTACACCACCGAACTGCATTTCTCCTTTTTTAGATTTGACCACATTACGCTGATTAGCAACAATGCCAACTGCCCAACCATCTATACGAGCTAAACCACAAATGATACTTTGTCCGAAAAGCTTTTTATATTCTTCAAATTCAGAATTATCTACCAAACGATTAATAATTTCTCTCATTTCGTAAGGTTTATCCCTATTTTCTGGTAAAATACCGTAAATTTCTTGCTGATCTAATTTAGGCATAGCAGGTTTAATTCGATCAAATCCTGCATTTTCTGGAGCACCAAGCATGCTCATTATTTTTTTAATGCTGTCTAAACAAGCTTTATCATTTGGGTGTTTATAATCTGTTACACCAGATATTTCACAATGAGTAGTTGCTCCGCCTAAAGTTTCATTGTCAATATCTTCGCCTCTGGCAGATTTTACCAAATAAGAT
>JAIELS010000115.1 GCA_019752795.1 Sphingobacteriaceae bacterium | reverse complement strand
ACAAAAGAAGATAGCTTAGAAAGTTGCTCTTGTATTTTTTCGCTTTTTTGGTTAATAATCGTGTTTACATAGTAAATAGTTACCACTAATAAGGGCAGTGGTAAAAGGCAGTAAATCGCTAAAGTGCTATTTACATCAAACATAAAATAGATGATTAAAAAGAACAGTACGGTGGTATTAATGGTGTACATAATCGCTGGACCAACGTACATCCTCACTCTGTTTACATCTTCGGTAGCACGGTTCATTAAATCGCCGGTATTGTTTCTGCGGTAAAAGCCTATGCTTAAACGTTGATAATGCGCATAAATCTCGTTTTTCATGTCGTATTCTATGTGCCTCGACATTAGAATGATGGTTTGCCTCATAAAAAACAAGAAAAGACCTCTCATTAAATATAAGACTAAAATTAATGCGCCAAAAAAGAATAAGCTGTAGCTAAATATATCGTAAATAACCTGCTGACGATTAAATCCGTTAAATAACTGATAGATTAAAATATTTTCGGTAATTAAATTAAAAGCATGGCCAACCACTTGGGCAGGAACCACACCAAAGATATTGGAGATGATTACGAAAATTATACCAGGTATAATCCACCACTTATATTTATAGAAGTATTTATTTAAATAGAAAAGATGTTTCATCAGCTGGTAAAGTTAGCTAAAAGACACTTTCTTTTTTTAATTTTTAAAAGTAAAATAATCATTTATTTGTATTAATTTTGCATCATCAATTCAACAATCTTGTATGTCTGGTAATAGTTCTATCGAAACTTCTGTTTTAGACCAATTAAGTGCATCTGGCCACAAAAAGGTGGTTTTTTGTAATGATCCCGATACTGGATTAAAAGCAATCATCGCCATTCATGATACCACATTAGGACCGGCATTAGGCGGAACGCGTATGTTTAATTACAGTTCTGAAGCCGAAGCCTTAGAAGATGTATTGCGCCTATCTAAAGCAATGACTTACAAAGCCGCCATTACTGGATTAAATTTGGGTGGCGGAAAAGCAGTAATCATTGGGGATTCTAGAAAAATAAAAACTGAGGCTTTAATGCGTAGTTACGGCCGTTTTATTAAAAATTTAAACGGAGAGTTTATCACTGCCGAAGATATGGGGACTACGACTAGAGACATGGAGTATATCCGTATGGAAACTCAACATGTTACAGGTGTGCCTGAATCAATTGGTGGAGGTGGTAATCCTGGCCCAGTTACAGCGAAAGGTGTTTTTTATGGTATAAAAGCCTGTGTAAAAGAAGTTTTTGGCACAGATATGCTTGCAGGTAAATCTGTTGTAGTACAAGGAATTGGAAATGTTGGCGAGAATTTAGTAGAGTTATTAAGACAAGAAAATGTAGAAGTTTACATTAGTGATATTAATGAAGAACGTTTACATGAGGTTGCACGCAAATACAAGGCTAAACCAATTAGTGCAGATAAAATTTTTACTATCGGAGCAGATATTTATGCGCCATGTGCGTTAGGTGCTACGGTAAACGATAAAACAATTAAAAACATGAAATTCGCTATCATAGCTGGTTCGGCAAATAACCAATTGGCAGATGAAGCAGTTCATGGTCAATTGTTATTAAAAAAAGGCATTTTATATGCGCCCGACTATTTAATAAACGCTGGCGGATTAATTAACTGTTACTCGGAGTTAACTGGTTTTGGTAAAAAACGTACCATGCAATTAACCGAACATATTTACGACGCCACTCGCGAAGTGATTAAACTATCAAAAGCAGAAAATATCCCTACAAATTTAGCTGCGGCTCGTATCGCAGAAAAAAGAATAGGCGATATCAAGAAAATCAAATCATCATATTAATAAATTTATAAACGGTATAATTTACCAATCGTTCTTACATTCATGTTAAACAGAAGGCACCTAAGAATTAAAGCTTTGCAGAATATTTATGCATGGCACATGACAGAAAAAAAAGATAGCGTAAGCAGTCAAAAAACTTTAATGCAAAGTATTGACAGTGTTTATGAAATGTATATTAGGATGCTAGCACTACTTGTAGATGTAACAGAATATACTGCAAATGATGCGATAGAAAGATCAAACAAGCATTTGCCAACCGCTGAGGATTTAAATCCAAATCAGAAGCTTTTACATAATAAATTTATCGAAGTTTTAAAGCTAAATCCAGAGTATACGGCTTTAGTAAATAAATATCAGGTTAATTGGCATTCAGATCCCGAATTGGTAAAATCTATTTTTATTAAATTAAAGGAGAGCAAAGAATATGCTGCTTATTTAGCCGAAGAGGGAGAAACTTTAGAAAGTTCAAAGGAGATTATCAAATTTATTTTCCGTAAAATTTTACTTAAAAATTCAAATATCGTTCAGGCATTTGAAGATAAATTTATCAATTGGGCGGTAGATAGAGAAGTAATGCAAGGAATGATTGCTAAAACTTTAAAGAGCTTTAATCAGGAAGATGCATTTAAAAATAAATTAACGCCAATTAGTCCAGATTGGAATGAAGATAGCAGATTTGTTAAAGATTTATTTGCCTATACTTTAAAGAATGATGCTGCTTATCAGGAGTTGATAGCAGAAAGAACTAAAAATTGGGAATCAGAAAGAATTGCATTAATGGATACTATTTTAATGAAAATGGCCATTTGCGAGATGATGAATTTTCCATCTATTCCTGTTAAAGTTACGATCAATGAATACTTAGAATTGTCTAAAGATTACAGTACGCCGAAAAGTAATTCATTTATAAATGGTATCTTAGACAAGATTTTAAATGATTTAAAAAGAACAAATAGTATTAAGAAATTAGGTAGAGGCTTAATTGAATAGTATGTTAAAAATATCAATTATAATGAAAAGATTATTAGTTATTGTTTTAGTTGCATTTGCATTTACTGCATGTAAACAAAGTGCAACTGATAAAGTAGAAGAAAAATTAGCAACTGTTTCAGATACAAGTACATCTGGAGTTTTAATTGAAGATGCTGCAAAATTTAAATTTGAAAAAGAAATTTTTGACTTTGGAGTAATACAAGAAGGAGAAAGTGTACAAACTAGTTTTAAATTTAAAAATGTAGGTAAAACACCTTTAATTATTACAGATGCTACTGCTACATGTGGTTGTACGGTGCCAGAATATCCAAAGACACCAATTAAACCCGGAGAAGAAGGCACAATAACGGTTGTGTTTAATAGCATAGGGAAAACAGGAATGCAAGATAAAGTGGTGACAATCAAATCTAATGCAAACCCAGAAGCCGAAAGTTTACACTTAGTGGGTGAAATAAAACAAAAAAAATAGAGTTAAAAACTCAATAATTAACTTACTCATATATCATTATAAATTAAAATCAAAATGACATCAACATTATTATTACAAGCAGCAGGCGGAAATCAACTTTACAGTACTATTTTACCAATGGTATTAATTATGATTGTTTTCTATTTTTTTATGATTAGACCACAAGTTAAAAAAGCGAAAGACCATAAAAAACTAGTTGCAGAATTAGGAATTGGTGATAAAATTATCACAACTGCTGGTATACATGGTAAAATTGTTGGTTCTAACGAAACTACATTTTTAATTGAGGTAGAAGGTGGCACTAAAATTAGATTTGATAAATCTGCTATTTCTTTAGAAGCCACTAAAGCAGCAACTGCAACACCAAAAGTTTAATACGTTTTAAAAAATTAAAGCCGCTCTTTCGTAATTTCGATAGAGCGGCTTTTTTTTGTAATTTTACCGTATGTCATTTATTAAATTAACCAAGGTAGAACGTAAACGTTTTTTATTGCTTATTGCATGTTTAGTTGCAGCAATTTGTGCTTGGTTGTTTTTAGCACTAAATAATAAATACGTTTATACAGCTAAAACTGAATTAATTTATAAAGATGAACCTCAGAAAAAAGCATTTAAAGCATTACAGCCAGATGTTGTTGATTTACAAGTAGAGGGTACAGGCTGGCAATTGCTTTTTTCTCGTTTAAGAATTAAACCACAGTCTATTACTGTTAGCCTAGAGAAATTGAATAATCGCAGTTATATTCTTTTTACTGAGCAGTTGTCTCAAATTAATAAGCAGTTAGAAACTTCTCAAAAAATTATTTCTGTAAAGCCAGATACGCTATATTTTGATTTTTCTAAACGTACCAATAAACGCGTTCAAGTAAAACTGATTAAGAAATTTAGCTTTGTTAAGCAATATGGCTTGTCTGGTGAAATACAATTGAAGCCATCTTATGTAAATATTTCAGGTCCGCAAGAAGAATTAGCAAAAATTACATATTGGGTAACAGACACGTTAAAGTTAGATGATTTGCAACATACAACTAATACAAGAGTTGCAATTAAACAAAACAATTTAAATAATATTAGTATTTATCCAAGTAGTGTTAGTGTTAAAATACCCATTGATGAATTTACTGAGAAGACACTCGAAATACCACTAAAGATTATTAATAATACTGATTTTTTAAATATTAAGCTTTACCCAAAGAAGGTTAAAATCACTTTTTTAGTTGCGCTTTCTAACTATCAAGAGGTTGATGAAGATTTTGTAGAAGCTGTAGTTGATGTAAATGAGTGGAAGCAACTAAAACATCAAAGTTTTACTGTTAAAATAACTCGTTTTCCTGATTATTGTAAATTAATCAATGTAATACCCAATAAAATCAATTTCATAATCGAGAAATAATGTTAAAAATTGGAATTACAGGTGGTATAGGTAGCGGAAAAACAACTGTTTGTAGGGTTTTTGAAACACTCGGTATACCAGTTTTTAATGCAGATGTAGTAGCCAAACAAATTATGGTAACTGACACTATTTTAATAGCAGAAATAAAGTTAGCTTTTGGAGAAGATAGTTACCTAAAAAATGAAGCTTTAAATAATAAGCATCTAGCTGAAATTGTTTTTAATGATACAAAAGCCCTCGCAAAATTAAATTCAATTGTTCATCCTGCAGTTTTTCGAGCATTTGAAACTTGGGTTAAAGAAATCCCTACAAGTGTGCCTTATGTTTTAAAAGAAGCTGCTTTATTGTTTGAGAGCGGCTCTTATCAAATGTGTAATTACAATATTTTAGTAACCGCACCTTTAACTACAAAATTAGCAAGAGTAATGCAAAGAGATGGTGTTACTGAAGCACAAGTTAAAGCCAGAATGGATAAACAATTTACCGATAAACAAAAACTAAAAATGGCTGATTATTTTATCGAAAACACAGAAAATCGTTCAGTAATTACCCAGGTTTTAGATTTACACCAACAATTTTTAAATCTATAAAATTAGATTTTTAATTCTCCAACAAAACTTATGTCAGTAACCAATAAAATAATAGACGATTTTATCGTTCAAACTAAAATGGGCTTATTTTGTAGTTATGGAAATTTCTATTTAGATCCAAAAGAACCTTTTGTAGATGCCGTAATTTCTCATGCACATGGCGATCATGCTATTGGTGGTAACCAAAATGTATATTGTACCGAAGCTACTTCGGTTTTTATGAAACATCGCTATAAAAAATTTGCAGCCAGTAATTTTTATATTAAACCTTATCACCATAGTTTTGTTTTGAATGGCGTAGAAATTAGTTTTATTCCTGCGGGACATATTTTGGGCTCAGCTTTAGTTTTAATGCAGTATAAAGGCGTAAAATATCTTTATACTGGCGATTATAAGCTAGAAGAAGATGCTACATGTGAACCGATGGAGTTTGTAAATGCTGATGTATTAATTACCGAAACAACTTTTGCAAATCCTGAAACTGAACACCCTGACGCGGTAACTGAGATTAAAAAACTGAATGCTGTTAGTACAAATATCATGTTGGGTTCTTATGCCTTAGGAAAAAGCCAAAGGTTAATTGCTATGATTAATCAACATTGCCCTGATAAAAGAATTTTAGTTCACCATAGCATCGTTCCCTTTGTTAGAATTTATGAACAATTGGGAATTAACTTAGGTAAATATGAGGTATACGATAGAAAAGTGATGAAAAACAATCTCACTAACATGATATATATTGTTCCCCCGATGGTTTTTAATAGTTATTTTAAGGCTATCAATGTAGTTAGAGTTTTTGCTACGGGGTGGAAACATTTGCAAAGTAACAACGAAATTCAGCTTTATATTTCTGATCATGTAGATTGGAAAGCTATTTTGAAAACTATTGAGATGGTTAAACCAAAAGAGATTTGGACAACTCATGGTGATGGAAAAAATTTAATACTGCATTTTGAAAACAAATTGGCAGTTAAATTGCTTAATTAATGGAAGAAGAAGTTGATTATTATTTTAATGAAGATGGATTAATGGTTTTTACAGCGGCTTATCATCTTAAAAGAGGTAATTGCTGTAAAAATAAGTGTAAACATTGTCCGTGGAATTATGGGAAAATAACTGAAAAGAATCTGTTAAAATCAAGAAAAATAGCTAAAGGTTAAATGGCTCAATTACAAAAAGAAATAAAAGCAGCTAAGTTTGAAAATGTTTTTCAACAATCATTAGTGAATGTGATTTATACTTATCATTGGAATATACAGCATGTTAAAGAAGTTTTAAAACCTTTTGATATTACTTCACAACAATATAATGTGCTCAGAATTTTAAGAGGGCAATTTCCAAATCCAGCAACGGTAAATTTAATTAAAAGTAGAATACTCGATAAAATGAGTGATACTTCTCGTATTGTTGATAGGCTGATACAAAAGGGTTATGTTGAGAAGAGTACTAATAATCAAGATAAAAGAGCCTTGGATGTGATTATAAATAAGAAAGGATTGAGCTTATTAGATAAATTAGATAAGAGCGTTGATTTTTCTACTTTTATTGCGCCAAATTTAACTGAAGAAGAAGCTACTCAGTTAAATTTTCTTTTAGATAAAATGAGAGGTTAGACTTCTATAATTTACTTAATGTGTGTGTCCGGCAGCAAAAAAACCAATTAATGCTATGCCTATACCAGTTAATACGGCAAGCATTTTACGAAGGTTAATTTTATGATCTGAACTACTTTCAAATAATATTGTAGTAGAAATATGTAAGAATATACCGATTACAATGCCCATTACTTTGTTGAAATATGGCTCCATTCCATTAATACCGCCATTACTTAAGCTAATGCTAAAATAGTAGCCTAAAGGTGCCATGATGGCAAAAATAGATATGTAGAATGTAACTGATTTAGCTTTAAATTTATTTTGCACTAAAATACTTGCTAAAGCAAAAGCTGCGGGAATATGGTGTAATGAAATTCCAAATATCAATTCATTGTTTTGATCTTTAGCCAATGGCATTCCTTCTAAAAAGCCATGTAAACATAAACTAATCATAATTCCCAATGGAAAAACATGGCTATCATGATGTTTATGAATATGTCCGTGTTCTACACCTTCAGAAAATTGCTCTAGAAATATTTGCAACAAAAAACCTATTAAAATAAAAATCCCGATTTCAGCTTTATCTATTCCGCTGTATGCATCTGGAATTAAGTGTAAAACTGTAATTGCAAATAAATATGCTCCACTAAAAGAGAGTATTAACTTTAGCAGTTGAGATTTATCGCTCTTAACTAAAAAAATAGCTACTCCGCCAAAAAAAGCACAGAAAAATAAGACTAGAAATTTCCAAATTTCCATTACGCTGCGGGTTTAATTTTTGTATAAATATAAAATGTAAAAAATCCTATACTAGTGCCTAATAATGCTCCAAATATCGTATCAATTGGATAATGAACACCAACATAAATTTGTGCAAAGCTAATTAGAAATGCCCAAAATAAACCCAAAGGTAAAATTGGTTTCCATGTTGGATAGAATAAACAAATTAGAAATATGGCAATTGCAAAATGATTTGTAGCATGAGCCGAAGGGAAACTATATCCGCTACCGCAGGGTACACGATGTATAATTTCGTTAGCTAAACTCACATCATTACAGGGTCTAATTCTAGCTATAAAGGGTTTAATTAATTTCGATGCAATTAAATCGCCCATTGCAAAAGTTGCTAAAATCATCCCAATCATGTAGTAGCCTTGTTTTTTGTAATTTTTGATACAAAAAACGATAATAAATAGATAAAGTGGCGACCAAATGAAACGATTTCTTACCAAAGGCATCAACCAATCGAAAAAACTATTGCTAAGCCCTTTATGGATTTTTAGAAATAACTCTACATCAAATTGTTGTAAATCTGCTATTGTCATACTTTTTTACAAACGAGTATTAAGCGTTCAGAATTAATTTCATTAAAAGTTTCTAAACTATAATTTCCGAATTTTTCAGTTATAATAAATCCACTTTTGGCTAACATTCTTTCAAAATCATCTAATGAAAAAGCTTGAACACGCTCTTCAAATGCATAAGATTTAGATTTGTGTTCGAAATTAATATGTTTAATTATTTTCCCATCAGCAACAAATTTCTTTAAATGAAACTCAATTCCATCAATAGTTTTGATTTCTTGATGAGTTAAATTTTTAATAATTTTCTGTGTGTTAAAATAATCAATTACAAATGTTCCGTCGGTCTTTAAAGTTTTTCTAAAAGATTTTAATGCATTCACATGTTCCTTTTCGGTCTCGAAGTAACCAAAACTTGTAAATAAGTTAAAAGCAATATCAAAGTAATTGATATAAAATAACTTACGCATATCATGAACGAAAAAGTGAAGATTTTTCTGTTCAAACTGCTGCGCATATTTTATACTTTGTTCAGATAAGTCAATACCCGTAACATCATATCCTTTTTTATTTAAATAAATGGAATGTCTACCTCTACCACAAGCAATATCTAAAATTCTACTATCAGGTTTTGGCGTTAAATACGCAGATAAATTATCAATTAAGAATTCTGCCTCTTCATCATTACGTTGACTGTAAAGAATGTGATAATAAGGAGAATTAAACCAATATTGAAACCATTTACGCTGCATTCTTTTACTAAATTGATGTTGTTAGAAGAAACAAATATAACATTTTAGTCGATAGTGATTAGTTTAAAATCTATTGTTTATGTACTGTATAGGTTTATCTGCTGTTAATTAGTATACTTAAAAATTACGCTTTGATGTGTTTAATTTTAAATCTTTCCTCAAATTTTTGTTATTTTTGAAAAAATAAATAAATCTTGACTTTAATAAAATCTATTTCTGGAATAAGAGGTACCATTGGCGGTAAAGCTGGTGATGGTTTAACTCCAATTGATATTGTAAAATTTACGGCGGCTTACGGTTCTTGGGTTATCAATAAAACTCAAAATAAAAAAATTGTGCTGGGTCGTGATGCCCGAATTTCTGGGGAAATGGTTAACAATTTAGTGATTGGTACGCTACAGGGTTTGGGCATAGAGGTAATAGATTTAGGTCTCTCTACTACGCCAACTGTAGAAATTGCGGTGCCAATGGAAAATGCTGGTGGTGGAATTATTTTAACTGCTAGTCATAACCCAAAGCAATGGAACGCATTAAAGTTGTTAAACGAAAAAGGTGAGTTTATTAGTGATTCTGACGGTAAAGAAGTTTTAGAAATTGCAGAAAATGCAGATTTTGCTTTTGCAGATGTGAATGAGCTTGGTAAAGTAGTAAATAATGATACCTACCTTCAAAAACATATTGACGTTATTTTGGCATTGCCATTAGTAGACGTTGAAGCGATTAAACAAGCAAATTTTAAAATTGCAATTGATTGTGTAAACTCTAGCGGTGGTATTTTTGTGCCAGCTTTATTAAAAGCTTTAGGGGTAAAAACAATTTATGAATTGTATTGCGAACCAAATGGCGAATTTCCGCATAACCCTGAGCCTTTGCCAGAAAATTTAACAGAAATAGCAAAAGTTGTACAAGAAAAAGGCGCAGATTTAGGTATTGTGGTTGACCCAGATGTAGACAGACTTTGTTTTGTAAATGAAGATGGAACCATGTTTGGTGAAGAATATACTTTAGTTGCTGTTGCAGATTATATCCTTAAAAATAATCCTGGTAATACGGTTTCTAATTTATCATCTACACGTGCCTTAAGAGATGTTACAGAAAAAGCAGGTGGCGAATATAATGCTGCAGCAGTAGGAGAGGTTAATGTAGTAAACCAAATGAAAGCTACAAATGCAATTATTGGTGGCGAAGGAAATGGTGGGATTATCTATCCAGAATTACATTATGGCAGAGATGCTTTAGTTGGGATTGCTTTATTTTTAACACATTTGGCAAAATTTGGCAAATCTATTTCCCTACTTAGAAGCACTTACCCAGCATATCATATTTCTAAAAACAAAATTACCTTAACGCCAGAAATGGATATAGATAATTTGTTAATCCAAGTGCAAGAGAAGTATAAAAATGAAAAAACGAGTACTATTGATGGTTTGAAGATAGATTTTGCAAACGAATGGGTACATTTACGACGCTCTAATACAGAACCAATTATCCGTATTTATAGCGAAGCAGAAAATGAAACTACTGCCGAAAATTTAGCAAAAAAAATCATATCTGATATCAAAGAAATATTACAACTCAATTAATTAAAATAATATGAAACGTGTTTATTTAGACAACGCTGCAACTACACCTTTAGATCCACAAGTTATTAATGAAATGACTAACGTAATGCAAAATTACTATGGTAATCCATCTGCAATACATAGTTTAGGACGTGAGGTTAGAACCTTAGTAGAAAAAGCTAGAAAATCAGTTTCAGGTTTGTTAAATGCCTCTCCTTCAGAAATTTTCTTTACTTCTGGCGGTACTGAGGCAGATAATACAGCAATTCGTTGTGGTATTACTGCTTATGGAATTAAACATGCTATTACTTCTAAAATAGAACATCATGCTGTAGAGCACACATTGGGTATGCTGTTAAAAGATGGTGTAATTGATAAATTGAGTTTTGTTAATATTGATGAAAAAGGTAATGTAGATTACAATCATTTAGAAGAATTATTGCAAAACAACGAACGTAGTTTTGTTTCTTTAATGCATGCCAACAATGAGTTAGGTACTTTAACAGACATGGAAAAGGTGGGTGATATTTGCGAAAAATATAATGCAATTTACCATGCAGATACCGTACAAACCATGGGGCATTACACACATGATGTACGTAAACTAAAAGCTCATTTTATTGTTTGTGCTGCACACAAATTGCACGGACCAAAAGGTGTTGGTTTCTTGTTTGTAAATAGCAATATTAAAATACCACCAATGATTTATGGTGGAGCACAAGAACGTAACATGCGTGGTGGAACAGAAAATGTTTACGGCATTGTAGGTTTAGCTAAAGCTTTAGAAATTGCCTATAATGAAATGGATGAACATCAAACTTATATTCAAGGTTTAAAAGATTATTTAAAAGAACAACTCATCGCAGAAATACCTGGTGTATCTTTTAATGGCGAAACAACTGCTGATAAAAGTTTGTACACGGTTTTAAATGTTTCTTTCCCTGAAATGGAAATGGCAGATATGTTGTTATTTAATTTAGATATTAATGGAATTTGTGCTTCTGGTGGTAGTGCCTGTTCTTCTGGCTCTAATATTGGTTCGCATGTGTTAAATGGTATTAAAGCAGATCCAAATCGCCCTGCGGTACGTTTTTCTTTTAGCAAGTATACTACCAAAGAAGATTTGGACTACGTTTTAGAAAAAGTTAAAATGGTAGTTAAGCAAAATGCATTGGCATAGTCGGCATTAGAAGCAACGAAGCATTATGTTGGTTTTTCACTAACTATATATTAAATATATTTCTATCATAAAAATATAAGCTTTGGCAATTTGTCAAAGCTTTTTTTGTGGTTAATATTTATTAAAACACCCCAAAAAATCTGTTATGATTTAGTTTTTATACAAACAATATAAAATAGTTGTTGTTATTTAAGTACATCAAAACTAAATATCATGGAAAATATAAATCACAATAACGATCCAAAAAAGGAAAAATTAATCACTCCTATAGTTGAAACTGAACAAGAAGAGGTGAGAAATGAAGAAAACATGGAGAAAAATAGCTCTTCAACAATCACTTCTAACTTTGCTAAGAAACATGCACGTTCCAACAATTCATTTGGTGCTGGTCACGAACCAGGTACAACTCCTGGAACAGGCGTGTAGCTTTTAAAATTATATTTTACTACATTTAAACCACGATATATTTCGTGGTTTTTTATTTTCATGATATGCAAAGGAGAAAATTTATTCAAAATTCTGCATTGGCTGCAGCAGTATTAGCATTTTACAAAGGTGATGCGTTTGCCAATGGTAATGCCTTGAGGGCTTATCAATTTAAAGCTTTAAGAAATGATGTAGGTATTTTTACAGAACAAGGCGGAACAATTGGTTGGCTAAATGGCTCTAGTGGTATTGTAGTGGTAGACTCACAGTTTCAACCTTCTGCATTACACGCAATAGAGGAGTTAAAAAAATTAAGTGATAAACCTTTTAAATACTTATTGAACACACATCATCACGGCGATCATACCAGCGGAAATATTGCATTTAAAGGTTTAGCAGAACACGTGGTAGCACATCAAAATTCTTTAGTTAATCAGAAATTAGCTGCCGAAAAAGCTAAAAGTGAAGATAAACAGTTATATCCAGATATTACCTTTGGTAAAGGCTGGAAAGCTCCGATAGGTAAAGAGAAAATTAGTTCATATTATTATGGATCTGCACATACCAATGGAGATGTAGTTTATCATTTTGAAAACGCAAACATTGTACATGTTGGCGATTTAGTTTTTAATCGTCGTTTTCCGTTTATAGACCAAGCAAATGGTGCGCATATAGGTAATTGGATTACCGCTTTAGATAAAATTTATAATCAATTTAATAAAGACACCTTATTTATTTTTGGACATAGTTTAGATCCAGAAAAGGTTACAGGTGATAAAGAAGATGTGAAAGCGTTTAAAAATTACCTTCAAGCGTTATTAACCTATGTATCTGGAGAAATTAAGGCTGGAAAAACCAAAGATGAGATTTTAAAAGCAACAACTATTCCTGGTGCACCAGAATGGAAAGGAGATGGCATTGGACGTAGTTTAACGGCTGCTTATACAGAATTAACAGTTGGTTAAGTTAAATCCTTATCTTTAAATAACAGATTAAGTGTTAAGAATTTAACATTTAATCTGTTATCAAAATTTAATTATATTTAAACGTTAAAATTAATTTTACTTACTTAATCTTTTAATTCCAGCGATTAAAAAAGGTTTAACGGGTAAGGAACTAATTATTCTAAGGTCGTCAGTAAGCGAACTTTCATTACCTAAAAATTTTAAAATTTGCTCTATTGATAGCTTTTTAAACATTTTATAAAAGATATCCTTTCCTTGCATTTTTTTAGAAATAATTACTTCTAATACCGTTCTATCATACCATTGATACATACTTTCTCTAAATGTAATTTCTGGATTAGGAGATTTCCCCAATAAAAGGTTATGTATAATTTTTTCTGTGTTTTTTTGAATAAACTGAAATGTATATCCGCTACTTGCTTTTGTAAAACCACCTGCAGTACCGATATTAATAATTCGTTTTTCGGCTTTAGGATTTCTTAAAAATTTAGCTAAAGACATGGGAATAATTCCAAATTCTTGATGTAAAATTTCGTAATTATCAATCTTTAAATCTTCCTTAATATACTTTTCCAACGCAATTCTATAGTCTTCTTTATCTAATAGTTTTTCTGTAAATAAAGTATATTCTATTAGGGCTTCATGGGCAGAAGTTGGTAAAACATACATAAAAGTAGTACCATGTTTTTGGCTAACACTAAAATCCATTAAAGTACCAACTTCATTATTGAATTTTGCTTTTTTTGTTTTAATTACCCAACCTTCAAAATGTTGCAAAAGCGAGTTAGATGCATCCATTTTAGGGTTGAAAATAGGAGTGGAGTTAAAAACAAATTGAGCCAAATAGTTACCTTTTTCAGTTTTAACCTTTGCATGATCAACATCAGTTTCTATCTTTTGAACTTCTTCAAATTTAAAAGTCACGTTGTTGAACTTTTTTGCAAAATTTAGAACTAGATTATAAAAATCTAATCCCTTTATCATTTTATAGCTGTATTGGTTTAAATCAAATGTTTTATTAAAAGAAGAAGTTTTAAATTCAAGTTTTTTCCATTGATGCGTAACAATAGATTCAAAAACCCCTTTCCCTTTTTCCCAAAAACACCAAGTTCTATCGTTTGCAATCTTTTCGCTTTTGTCAATTACTAAAATTTTTTTATTTTTTAAAACTGGGTTATTAATAAGTCTATAAAGTAAACTTAATCCAGCGCATCCAGAACCAGCAATAATATAATCGTAAACTATTTTTTCGTGTTTTTTTAGCATGCTAATTATTTAAAAGTATCGCTAAGCAAATATAATTTTAACTATGCTATAATTGAATTATTTCTATTTACTTTATTTAACTCTAATCTGAAGATTTTTACTAAAATTTTCAACGGAGAATTGTTACTGTGTTTACGTTTTGATTTGCTAATTTCTAGCCTTCCAGATTTTATCTTCCACTTTTAAATAGGCAGCGAGTGCTGCAGAACCATACCAATTGAAAAGATCTGCGTCTAATAATTTAGCTTTAATGGCAGGGTCAGTTGCTAAAATTTCATTCGCTTCGGTTAAAGATTTAGTGTTTAAAATAAAAATACCCCTATAATTTTTATCGTTTTTAACTATTGGTCCGGCTACGATTAACTTGTTGGCTTTTACTAGTTTGCTCATGTTGGCCATATGGCCGGCAAAAGCACTATCGCTTTCTGCTTTTGTAGCTGTGTTATTGGTGCCTGTTTTAAGCATCACCAACACATACATTTTCATTCCATTTTCTTCTGCACCGTATTCTTTAGCCAGTGCGGAATCATAATTTGGATTTATATTTTTGTTTTGTGCTTTTAGTGCAAGATTAGAAAGCAGTAACAGGCTGAGGAGTATTAATAATTTTTTCATCATTTTGGTAGCGCATCACGATTTAGTATAATGAGCTTAACTAAGATAAAAAAATGGTTTAGATATTTGTAAACCTTTTAGGTGTTTTCGATTAACTTAGTCAAATAATGGAAAAAGACTAAAACGAAAAAGGGGTTGATTTTCTTAAGAATTTCGACCCCTTGTTTAAATAATTATCTTTCTGATTTTTGCTGCTATTTTAATTCTTCATCATTTTCAAGAAACTAGCTAGCTTAGCTTTCATTTGTCTTCTGTCAACTATAAAATCCAAAAATCCGTGTTCCAATACAAATTCAGAAGTTTGGAATCCTTTTGGTAAATCTTTTTTAATAGTTTCTTTAATTACACGCGGACCAGCAAAGCCAATTAAAGCACCTGGTTCTGCAATATTAATATCGCCTAACATAGCATAAGAAGCTGTAACACCTCCAGTAGTTGGGTCGGTTAATAAAGAGATGTATGGTATTTTTGCCTGACTTAACAAAGCTAATTTTGCAGATGTTTTAGCCATTTGCATTAATGAAAAAGCAGCCTCCATCATTCGGGCACCCCCAGATTTTGATATCATTAAAAATGGCACTTTGTTTTTAATACTATAATCAATAGAACGAGCAATTTTTTCTCCAACTACCGAACCCATAGAACCGCCAATAAAGGCAAAATCCATACAAGCAACCATTAATTCTTGACCATCTACTTTTCCATGCGCAGCACGAATTGCATCTTTTAAGCCTGTTTTAGCTTGACTTTCTACAATTCTATCTGTATAGGGTTTATTATCGTTAAATTTTAAAGGATCGCCAGAAGTTAAATTAGCGAACAATTCTGTAAACTCATTGTTATCAAAAAGAACTTCAAAATATTCTTTAGATCCTATTCTTAAGTGATAATCGCAGTATTGACAAACGTATTTGTTTTCTGTTAAATCTGCGCTATGTAAAGCCTTTTTACAGTTCGGACATTTATTCCACAAACCATCTGGCGCTTCTTTCTTCTCTTGTGTTGTGGTACTAATACCCTTTTTTTCTCTCTTAAACCAACTCATGTTATGTTTTAAAATTGCGATTACAAAGAAACGAATTTTTTTTTAACATTAATAGTTGTTTTTAGGAATGATGATTGAACTAAAATTGAAATTATACTTATCTTATTGTAAAAAATACACTTAGTCTAAAATAAGATTTTTAAAGATTTTTTTTATAACTTCGAAATATCAAATTATAATAGAAATGAGTTTAAAAGACTATAAAGGCGTAATTTATGGAGCTGCTGTGCAAGAGCTCTTTGAGCAAGCTAAAAAACATCAATTTGCATTACCAGCAGTAAATGTAACAGGTACAAATACCATTAATGCGGTTATGGAGACGGCAAAGGCGGTAAATTCGCCCGTAATGATTCAACTTTCTAATGGTGGTGCTCAGTTTTACGCTGGTAAAACTCTTAATAATGATAATTTAAATGCTTGTGTATTAGGAGCAGTTTCTGCAGCTAAACATGTGCATTTATTGGCGGAACATTATGGCGTTGCCGTGGTTTTACATACAGACCACGCGGCTAAAAAATTACTACCATGGATTGATGGACTTTTAGCGCATGGAGAAAAATTCTTTGCTGAAACTGGTAAGCCATTGTTCTCTTCTCATATGCTAGATCTTTCTGAAGAGCCTATTGAAGAAAACATGGAAGTTTGTGTGGAGTATTTTAAGCGCATGAATAAAATGGGTATGACCATTGAAATTGAACTAGGTGTTACAGGAGGAGAAGAAGATGGTGTAGACAATAGTGATGTTGATAGCTCAAAATTATATACACAGCCAAGCGAGGTTGCTTATGCTTATGAAGAATTAAGTAAAGTGAGTGACAGATTTACTATAGCAGCTGCATTTGGTAATGTTCATGGCGTTTATAAGCCAGGTAATGTTAAATTACAACCTGTTATCTTAAAAAATTCTCAAGATTTTATCAAAGAAAAATATAGTTTAACGGCTGAGAAACCAATTAATTTTGTTTTCCATGGTGGTTCTGGCTCTTCGCAAGAAGAAATTAGAGAAGCAATCTCTTATGGTGCTATTAAAATGAATATCGATACGGATATGCAGTGGGCATTTTGGCAAGGCATTTTAGATTATTACAAAGCTAACGAAGCTTATTTGCAAGGTCAAATAGGTAATCCGGATGGAGATGACAAGCCTAACAAAAAATATTACGATCCACGTGTTTGGTTGCGCAAAGGCGAAGAAGAGTTTGTAAATCGCTTAAAAGGCGCTTTTGAAGATTTGAATTGTATAAACGCAAACGATAAACTATAAGATTTTATCACTCAATAATAAAAGCGTCGCATATTTTTGAGACGCTTTTATTATTTATACAGAATAATTTCGCACTTAGATGGAATAATTAAGGCGATTTCAATCTAGCATTTGAAACAAAAAATGCAATTACTATGTTTGTAATATATAAAAATTAAAAAATGGAAACTCTTCATGTACAAAAAGCAATCATTAAAGAAGAACTTGAAAAAGTATTCGCTATTCGTAAGATTGTGTTTGTTGATGAGCAAGGATGTCCACCAGAACTGGAATATGAAAATGAAGATGTTTCAACACATTTTTTAGCACTCTTAGATCATAAACCTTGCGGTGCATGCAGATGGCGTAAAACTAAAGATGGTTACAAATTAGAGCGTTTTGCAGTATTAAAGGAGTTCAGAGGAAAGGGTGTGGGCAGGGCACTTATTGCATCCGCTTTAGATGATTTACCTTCAGAAGCCAAATATATTTATTTAAACTCTCAATTAGATGCAATGAGCCTATACGCTAAATTTGGATTTGTTGCTGAAGGAGAACAATTTGAAGAGGCTGGTATACAGCACTTTAAAATGGTGAGGAAATGTAAATAATTTTCAGATCTTATCTAAAGATCTTGTTTTATTATTTCGACATTGATTACTACAGTATTTAACCTCTTCCCAAACCTTTTCCCATTTCTTGCGCCAACTAAAGGGTCGATTGCAAGTAATACAAATCTTAAAAGGTAAATTTTCCTTTTTTATATTTTTCATCTAAGATTTAGTTTATTTATTTTCCAATCTATACTTACCTCAGAGCCTTGCGCATTATAAACGCTGTAAGGTTTTTGATGATTTAGAAATGCAAAGTCAGAACCATACATTTTTTCAAAATCACAATTAATTTTATATTCTTTAATCTCATTTGTAAGCCATCTTGGATGATTAACTTTATATTCCCATGTTTCTGTGTCGCTAACGTTTGTGAAACCGAAGTAATGTTCATAAATAAACTCTTCTAAACTATTAGGCTCAATATCTTTTAATTCATTATCAAATGAAGCGATAATAGCGTGATGTTCAGTGTTTACTTTCCAATTATAATTTATATTTTTAATACCATTTTCAACACGAATAGAGCTTGACATTTCTGCAAAGCTATAATGTTCTTTGTATAATGAATTGGCTAAAATTGATACAATTTTGTAAGGTACAATTTCACTGATAAAAACTACACCTCGTTTCAACTCTGCTCCATCTATTCTTTTTACATAAAATCTCAAATTAACTTCATCGAAACTGCCGTAAAATGGGATTTTAACACCAAATATTTTAGATTGATTAAATTTAAATCCTACTAAACTTACAAAGCATTTGCCTTCATGCATATCCAATTCAAGTCCAAAAGGTAAATATGGCTTTAATATTGTAGGGTCAATTTCGTAATTTACCATTACTATTTCTTCCCATTTGGCTTTTAAAAATGTTTTCATTAAATCTCTTTTTAATTTCCCTATTTTTATTTAGGTGTTTATAATTTAGGAAAGGTAGAATCAAAGTATTTGATACACTTCTTCCAATAAGCAAAGAATGAAGGGAGATAACCTTTCACCTCTTCAAACATCCATTCTCTGTGATGCATTTTTCCTTTATAACCCGTATTTGTTGGATGCTCCTTATAATTGATGTTTTCTGGATTGATTTGAGCAAGTAATGCATCAAACTCACCTACAAATAATTGGATGTTCGAAATATTACGTGATAATTTTAATATAAATTCAATGGTTTGATCAGCTACTGGATATTTTTGGAAGAACTTTGGCGACAATAACAATATTCTATTGGCTTTTATTTCCATGTCCCAATTAGGGTCTAGATTGTAGAAATTATAAATATAGGTGGGTAAATCCTTATTAATAATTAATACCTCCTTAGATTTAGGTAAATTGGTTTGCAAGTTTAAGACTACATGTTCATTTAAAATTTCAGGCATATTGATGTTATCAAATTCCTCATAAGGAATAGCTAGAAATGTATCAATTTGATTTGTCTCGCAATATTTATTGATGTTGTCTTGATTGGCAAAATATTTTTTATTACTAAAACTACCTGCTACCCATTGCCAACTTAATGCGTTACTTCCCCAATCAGCATCTAATAAATAATAATACATCCATTTTGCAGGAGCCAACCAATGATTTTTGCTAATATTACAAGCTATACTCGCAATATACATTCTCATGTGGTTATGGATATAGCCAAATTTTTGAAGGCTTAATATGCCATTATCCACTGCAACAATTCCGGTGTTGGCAAGTAAAATAGCAGATGAAATTTCTTGGTGAGCAAAATTTGGCTGGGGTTGTTTAATATCAGTATAGATTTCATCTTTTAAAACCATCCACACTTGTTGAAAATAATCTCGCCAAGCCAACTGTTTTAAAAAAGGCTCAATGTCTTTTAATTCATAACCTTTTGCCAAAACAATTTTTGCAATTTGTTTGGTGCTAATAACGCCTCTAGCAATATAGGGTGATAATTTAGTAACATCACCATTTAAATAATTTCTTGTTTTGCCATAAGCTATTGGATTAATTTTGTGGATAATCGCTATAACTTCATCGTAAGAGGTAGTAAAATCCATTTATCTTTTAGAGATTTTATTGAGCGTAATTTGTCTTTGTTGTGCACATTTAAACTTAGAAATATTTGAATTTCTTTTAAATAAATGTTTCTGACTAACACCTTCACTTACTCTTTTTCGCCAAAGATTAAAGCTGCTTCTTTTTAACTCTTTTCTCATTAAAACGATTACATCTTTCTCTGCTAAATTGAACTGAAATTGTATGGCTTCAAAAGGTGTTTTATCTTCCCAAGCCATTTCAATAATTCTATCTGTATCTACATCATTAAAAGGTAGCTTTTTTATCATTTTATACAGTTTTTATATGCTCAATGTAAAAATTACATTTTTCTATTTAGCAATTATTTACGCATTTTTAAGTAGAAAAGTTTTATAATTCTTAGCAATATTTTACATTAAAAAGCCCAAATTATTGGCTGTCAATAATTTGGGCTTAAGATTTTATTTTAAAAAGTATTTGTTAATTATTTCGATTTTAATGGAGCTAATTTAAAATCATCTAAAGCACTTTTTGTTGCCATTTTCTTTTCAATTTCAGCAATACTTCT
>JAIELS010000186.1 GCA_019752795.1 Sphingobacteriaceae bacterium | reverse complement strand
GTAGGCTTCATAACTTTTCTAAATGTCCATGATTAACATTTTTATATCAATGTACAATACCCTCTATTCAATTCTAATAAACTTTCTTCGAATTCAAACCCTAGTTTGTCGATATTTTTTTTCGTTTCGTCGAGTCTCTTTTAATTGAAGTAACAAAAGTCTTATCATTGTTTCTAATTAATATAAAACGTGAAACATGAAGTACATTAAAAGCTTTCCGATAGAATTAGTATTCTGGCTTGTAGCTTTAGTGTTATTGGCAACAGCAAGTCCACATGAACACCACTTTAGCCTTTGCCCTTTGGCAAATTTAGGTTTTGATTGGTGCCCGGGTTGTGGCTTAGGAAGGTCTATTACCGCACTGTTTAACGGAGATATAAATGCAAGTTTTGCGCAGCATTGGTTCGGTATTCCTGCTTTACTATTGATCGCTCACCGCATTTATCAACTCACTAACCAATTGTTTAATAAAGAAATTAATTTAAAATATAAGGAGGATTAACCATGTTCGATTCACAATTTATGGCCTTACCAGGCATCACGCCACAAGAATATAGTTACTTACAAACCGCAACAAACGGTTTAAATGAGCAACAAGTGCGTACTTTTTTAATGATTTATACTGGCAAAAGAAGAAACCCTAGTGATATGCTTTTATTCTGTGTAATTGGTCTTTTTTTAGTGCCAGGCTTACAAAGATTTATTATCGGGCAGATAGGCATGGGGATTTTATATTTATTTACTGCCGGTTTGTGTTTTATCGGTTCGATAGTAGATATCGTTAATCACAAACAACTAGCTTTTGAACATAACCAGAAAATGGTTTTCGAAAGCTTACAAATGGTACGCATGGGCAACTTTTCATAATAAAACCACACAAATTGAGATAAATAATCCTTGTAGGTATAAAACCCTACGAGGATTTCTTATTTTTATACCATGAAGTTAGCCGAGATAACGAATTTCTTAGAAACCATTGCGCCGCTTAACTACCAAGAAGACTACGATAATTCTGGTTTAATTGTGGGTAATCATGCTGATGAAGTACACGCAGCTTTAATTGCATTAGATTGCACAGAGCAAATTGTTGATGAAGCCATTGCTAAAAATTGCAATTTAATTATTACCCACCATCCTATTGTTTTTAAAGGATTAAAAAAATTTAATGGAAAAACCTATGTAGAACGTGTAGTGCAAAAGGCTATTAAAAACAATATTGCTTTATATGCTATTCATACTAATTTAGATCATGTTGCTGCGGGCGTAAGCGGCGAAATTTGCAAAAGATTAGGTATAGAAGCCGGTAAAATTTTAGCCCCAAAATCTGGACTATTAAAAAAGTTAGTTACTTTTTGTCCTACAGCAAAAGCGGAAGAATTGAGAAATGCCTTGTTTTCGGCGGGTGCTGGAAATATTAATAATTATAGCGAATGTAGCTTTAACGCTGATGGTTTAGGAACATTTAAAGCGGGTGAACGTACTAATCCTTTTGTAGGCAAAATTGGGACACAACACCAAGAAGCAGAAGTGAGAATTGAAACTGTTTTTAAAGCTCAAGATGAAAGAAAAGTGGTGTTGGCTTTATTAGAAAATCATCCTTATGAAGAAGTTGCTTATGACATTTATACGCTTAGCAATAAATTAGATACTGTTGGCGCAGGCATGATTGGCTGGTTATCAGAAGAAATGGATGGTAAAGATTTTCTTCGCCATGTGAAAGAAAAAATGAATGCCAAGGTAATCAGACACACTTCACTGTTGCCTAAAAAGATTAAAAAAGTGGCAGTATGCGGCGGTTCGGGTAGTTTTTTATTAAAAGATGCCCTTGCGGCTGGCGCTGATGCTTTTATCACGGCAGACTTTAAATATCACGAATTTTTTGACGCAGAAGACCAATTGATGATCTGTGATATTGGTCATTATGAAAGTGAACAATTTACATCTAATTTGTTGATAGATAATATTCAAGAAAAATTTCCTAACTTTGCAATCCGTTTAACGGAGCATAACACAAACCCCATAAATTATTTCATTTAATGGAACAGACAGTAGAGCAAAAGCTAAAAGCTTTATACGAATTACAAAACATACATACTAAAATTGATAAAATTCGCCAAGTAAGAGGAGAATTGCCAATGGAAGTTGCTGATTTAGAAGACGAAGTTGCTGGATTAGAAACTCGTATACAAAAAATCAAAGCTGAATTAGATGATACTGAAGACGCTATTGTAAACCGTAAAAACATGATTAAAGATGCACAAGCTTTAATTAAGAAATACGAAAAACAATTAGAAGACGTAAAAAATAACCGCGAATATGATGCTTTGACTAAAGAAGTTGAAATTCAGAATTTAGAAATTCAAGTTTGCGAGAAAAAAATCAAAGAACACGGTTTTGAAATCGCTTCAAAAACTGAAATCTATGATCAAGCATTAGCTAACATTGATTCTAGAAAAGGTGATTTAGAGATCAAAAAAGGAGAGTTGGCAACAATTACTTCTGAAACAGAAAAAGAAGAACAAGCTTTAACTAAAAAAGCAGACAAAGCAGAAACTCAAATAGAGGAGCGCTTATTAACGGCTTATAACAGATTAAGAAAGAACGCTGTTAATGGTTTAGCGGTAGTAACAATCGATAGAGATTCTTGTTCAGGTTGTTTCAATCAAATTCCACCTCAACGTCAATTAGATATCCGTCAACGTAAAAAAGTAATTGTTTGCGAGCATTGCGGAAGAATTTTAGTTGATGAGGCATTAACGCATGAATTAGCAGAGGCTTAACAACCAAAACCCCAATATATTAAAGGCCAGATTTACATCTGGCCTTTTTTATTTTTGATCAAAGATAATATAGTCTAAAATTTATAGACTACCGCATTAATGTGCATTCCGGCTCCTACTGAGGCAAATACCGCATAATCTCCTTTTTCTATTTTGTAATCTTTTACTTTATCGTGTTTAACCAAATCTATCAATGTTGGGATAGTGGCTACCGAGCTATTTCCTAACCACGAAATTGTCATGGGCACCAAGTTTTCTGGAACAGTATCTAAATCGTATAATTTAAATAAGCGCTTCATTATTGCATTATCCATTTTGCCATTCGCTTGATGAATAAATACGGTTTTGATTTTCTCAATTGCAACTCCCGACTTATCAATTGCCTCTTTAACAACTTTAGGAACATTAATTACAGCAAATTCATAAAGTTTACGTCCATTCATTTTTAAATACAAATTGCCACTTGTTTCTCCCGGATTGTTGCTATTGCCCATTACTAATAAATTTGCGTGACTAGCAAACGTTTGAGATTTGTGTGCAATAATACCTATAGGCTCATCAGATTCTCTTGCTTCAAAAACTACCGCGCCTGCGCCATCCGAAAAGATCATACTATCTCGATCATGAGGGTCAACAATTCTAGATAGTGTTTCAGAACCAATGATCAATACTTTTTTAGCATCTCCACTGCGGATTAAATAATCTGCCTGGATAACGCCCTGAACCCAACCTGGACAACCGAAAATAACATCGTAAGCAACACAATCTGGGTTTTCTATGGACAGCTGTGCCTTAACTTTTGCTGCCAATGCAGGAATCATATCGGTTCTGTTAGAGTTTAACCGAACATCTCCAAAGTTATGACAGAAAATAATATGATCTAAGGATTCTTTATCAATTCCGGCGTCTTGGATTGCTTTTTTTGCAGCCAATGCACCGATATCACTATTCAATAAATCTGCACCAACGTAGCGCCTCTCAATAATTTCAGTAATCTCACTAAACTTATTAATAATCTCTGTGTTTTCTTTATCTAGCTTAACGCCATTATCAAAAAAAGAAGCCTCCAAAAAATGGTCGCCAGAAATAATGTTTTCGGGTATATAGCTCCCTGTTCCAGTAATAACCGAATAAATTTTGTTGTTGTTGCCCATTATGTACTGTATACTAAATTGGTATATAGTTTAAAAATATTACATTTTAATTGAAATTAAAAATAATTAAGAAAAATCATCAATTAAAAATACAAATAATTCTTTTGGTCCGTGTGCGCCGAGCACTAAAGTTTTTTCAATATCGGCCGTCCTGCTTGGTCCGGTAATCGTACTAACCATAGAAGGAATTTGATTGCCGTATTTATTTTTCAGCATTTGAAATGCATCTTTTAAATCTAAAACCAATTGTCCTGTTCTTGCGATTACAATATGTTGGTGAGGAAATATACTCAATCTTCGCCCTGCGGCATTTTGATTACTAACCATTACAGAGCCGTTACGAGCAATTAAAGACTCGCAAAGGGTAATTCCCACTTCCGCTTGCTCAAAGTCTTTGTCTGTCTGATAAAAGGGGAATTCGTAATGAGATAACAATGCTTGTAGTTCTGGTTCCCAACAATAAATTTTCCTCCACTTAAAACGATCAGCTAATGTTAATATATTTTCAATAAAATCAACCCCGTTTTCGCAAAAAATAAAATTACCAGCAACCGCAGTTAATTGCTCCGCAAATAAGACCTCTAGCTCTTCGACATTAGGCTTATAAAGTTGGCTGTCTTCTAAATTAGGGTGTGGATTGTCTCTTTTTTCGAGCAATGCCTTCCTAATTTTTTTTAACATGAGTTCTTTCGAAGAGATATTTTCTTTCATCTGATTGCCAAAATTAGTTATCCTAGCCCATATAAACAAAACAGCAACCTTATAGATTAAGGTTGCTGTTTAATATTAATTGATTTTAATTATTTTGATTCTTCAGTGGTGTTTGCGGCTGGGGCTGAGGGATCGGTTGTTTGACCAACACCATCGTGAATTAAACCTTGTGCTGCAGGCGTTTGATCTCCTGTTCCATTTACAAATTCATCATAAGTAGTTCTATTTTCAAACGGACGTTTCCCTAAAATTTCCTCTAAGTCTGCTTGGAAAAGAATTTCTTTCTCTAACAGTTTTTGAGCTAATTTTTCTAATCCTTCGCGGTTAACTGTTAATAATTCTTTAGTTCTTTCATAAACTTCAGCTATCAACTTTCTAACCTCGTGATCAATCATTTCTGAGGTTTTTTCAGAATATGGTTTGTTAAAGTTATACTCATTCTGTGGATCGTGGAAGGAAACGTTACCAATTGTACTGTTCATCCCGTAAATGGTAACCATAGCGTAAGACAGCTTTGTAATTCTTTCTAAGTCATTTTGAGCGCCAGTAGAAATTTTACCAAAAACAATATCTTCAGCAACACGACCTCCCATTGTCATGCACATCCCGTCTGTTAGTTGTTCTGTAGTGTATAAAAACTGTTCTTTAGGCAAATATTGGGCATAACCCAAAGCAGCTATACCACGTGGAACAATAGAAACTTTAACCAAAGGATCTGCGTGCTCTAAGAACCAACCAGCAATAGCGTGACCAGCTTCATGATAAGCAACAATCTTTTTCTCTTCTGGAGAAATGATTTTATTTTTCTTTTCTAAGCCTCCAATTACACGGTCAATTGCGTCTTGGAAATCCTGCATATCAACAAACTCTTTGTTGCGACGAGCAGCGATTAAAGCTGCCTCATTACATACGTTTGCGATTTCAGCACCAGCAAAACCTGGAGTTTGAGCTGACAATTTTTTAGCGTCTACAACCTCCGCTGTTTTAATTGGTTTCAAGTGAACTTTAAAAATTTGCTCACGCCCATTTAAATCCGGTTTGTCAATAGAAATTTGTCTGTCAAATCTTCCCGGGCGCATTAACGCAGAGTCTAATACATCAGGACGGTTAGTTGCAGCTAAGATGATAATTCCAGAATCCGTTCCAAAACCATCCATTTCTACTAACAATTGGTTTAATGTATTTTCACGCTCATCATTACCACCCATCATGCTGTTTTTACCACGAGCACGACCAATCGCGTCAACCTCATCAATAAAGATGATACAAGGCGCTTTTTCTTTAGCTTGTTTAAACAAATCTCTTACTCTTGATGCTCCAACACCCACAAACATCTCTACGAAATCCGATCCCGATAAAGAAAAGAAAGGAACTTGAGCTTCGCCAGCAACAGCTTTAGCCAATAATGTTTTACCAGTTCCCGGAGAGCCAACTAATAATGCTCCTTTTGGAATTTTACCGCCAAGATTGGTATATTTTTTAGGGTTTTTCAGGAAATCTACAATTTCCATTACCTCTTGTTTTGCCTCTTCTAAACCAGCAACGTCATTAAATGTAATGCTTACTTGGCTTTCTTTATCAAATAACGTGGCTTTAGATTTTCCAATATTGAAGATTTGGCCGCCACCGCCGCCACCGCCACCGCCCATACGGCGCATCATAAATATCCAAATACCTGCAAAAAGCAATAACGGCAACACAATACTAATAAATCCGCTTAACCAAGGGCTAGATTTAGAGGTAGCGGTAATATCAACCTGCTGTTCTTTTGGTAAAGCTTCTTGAGCTTTGGCTAATTTATCTTGTAAAGATTTTGCATCCGTTACTACAATTTTTGCAATAGGTCCGCTTTTAGAAAAGCTCAAGTTATTATTACTAATGTATTTTTTATACTTAGGATCTTCTTTTTTTGCCTCCTTAATGAAAATTTCAGCAGTATAAGTTTCTCCGTCGCTAGACCTATATCCTTCAAGCTTTTGAACATCACCAGGCATCAACATGGTCTTCTCAAACTCATTGTAATCTATCCTTTTAACATCGTTACTGTTAAACATAAAATTAACCGCCAATAAGGCAATTATAATAGCGGCATAAACCCAAAATATATTAAATTTAGGGCCTTTTATAGGCTTCTTAGGTATATTTGGAATTCGTTTTGTTTGTTTATGTTTAATATTTTTATTCTCTTCCATGTTAGTTCAAATCTGTATTTAATAAGTGGTTAAGCGCTTTTGTAAGTTGTGGTTTCAGCGTCGCCCCATAAGTCTTCAATTCCAAAAAATTCTCGTTTATCTGTTTTAAAAATGTGCACTACAATATCAAAGTAGTCCAATACAATCCATTCAGCGTTTTCTTGTCCTTCTTTGTGCCAAACGTTTGTTTTTGTTTGTTTATAAATTTCATCCTCAACACTATCTGCAATAGCTTTTACTTGTGTAGACGAGTCTGCGTTACAAACAATAAAATAATCAGAAACAGAACTATTTAGTTCTCTTAAATCTAAACGAACAATATCGTTTCCCTTTTTTTCTTGTATGCCATATACGGCTATTTCTGAGAGGTATGTAGAAAGGTTTACTGTCTTCTTTTTTACCATTAAATTTTTTTAATTTTGATAATCAACAAATCATAATATCAACTCTTGCAAAATAACACTTTTTCAACATTATTTGTTGGTCAAAATCTTATCAAATTATCAGCGGTCGATTCTACCAATAATTTCTTAAAGAACTTATTGTCAAAATCCGAGCCATTACCCGAAGGAACTGTAATTATGGCAGACGACCAATTTGCAGGAAGGGGTATGCAGGAGAATATTTGGAAATCAGACCCGGGAAAAAATTTAACAATAAGTATTTTACTTCGCCCAACATTTTTAGGGTTAAACAAGCAGTTTTTATTGAACATGGCCATCAGTGTCGCTATAAACAACACTTTATCGGCATATTTATCAAACGGCCTTTGTATTAAATGGCCAAATGATATTTATTATAATGATTTAAAATTAGGCGGAGTTTTAATTGAGAACACAATCATTGGCAACAGCATTAAAAATACCGTTGTTGGTATTGGAATAAACGTTAATCAGCAATTTTTTCCGCCTGATTTAATCCATAAAGCAACATCATTATCTGAAATTTTACAAGAAAATGTTAATTTAGAATTGCTTTTGGCAGACCTTTGTAGTCAAATAGAAGTTTTGTACCTACAGCTTCGGGCTAATAAGGGGGCTTTTTTACGTAAAAGTTACATTGATAGGTTATACAAAATAAACACCCCTGCGCCTTACCGACAAAATGGCGAGGTTTTTGAAGGTATAATTACAGGAGTTAGTGATTCGGGATTGTTAAAAATGAACATCAACGGAAAACCGGTCCAATTTAATTTTAAAGAAATAGAATTTTTAAAACTTTAATAAATTTAAAAACAACACACGAATGAAAAAAGTAACATTAATTTTAAGTTTAGTTTTTTTTAGCGCTATGGGCGCTTTTGCACAATTAGAAAATCCAGTAAGTTGGTCTTCTGTTGCAAAAAAAACAAGTGCCACTGAGGCCGTAGTTTACATTAAAGCCACCATAGAAGACAACTGGCATTTATATTCTCAAAACATTAAACCAGGCGGCCCTAATAAAACGGTGTTCACTTTCCCAAAATCAAAAGATTATACACTTGTAGGCAATACAATTGAGCCAAAACCAATTTCTAAGTACGAAAACGTTTTTAAAATGGAGGTTGGCTATTTCCAAGATCAAGTTGTTTTTCAACAAAAAATTAAGCTAAACAAACCTTCTGTAACGGTTAAAGCGTCTGTAAACTATCAGGTGTGCGACGATAAATCTTGTTTGCCGCCAACAGATGTTGCTTTTAGCATCCCGGTAAAATAAAAAAAAAGCCCTTTAACAAAGAGGGCTTTTTTTTTAAGTTAACTTTACATTTATGAAAAGACTTCTTTTTGTATTAATCCTTTTTATTTCAATTCCTTCATTTTCGTTTGCTCAATTAGAAAAACCTGTGACATGGTCTTTTTACGCGAAAAAAATTAACAAAACCGAAGTTCTGGTTTATATCAAAGCGAAAATAGCTGGCAATTGGCATATTTATGCTCAAAGCGTTAAATCTGAAGCTATGAGATTAAAATTTAGCTATAATAAATCAAACGATTTTAGTTTAATTGGAAAAACTAATGAGCCAAAACCCATCAAAAAATATGATCCTATTGTAAAAATGGATTTGGCTTATTTCGAAAAAGAAGTGGTTTTTACCCAAAAAATTATATTAAATAAATCTTCCGCGTTGGTTAAGACTAATGTTGAATTTATGGCTTGTAACGACAAGCAATGCTTACCCGCTGATGAAGTTTCATTCAATATCTCGGTAAAATAACCTACCTATCTTCGCATTTTGTAATTCTTTTGCAATGTAAATAACCCAAACAAAAGGTTTAACCGTCTTTAATAAAAAGATTTATTAAATTCACAGTTTTAAAATTCAAAAATGAAAAAAATAACCATCCTCCTATTTTTAGTAGGGATTTTTTTATTGCTAAACCCTCAGCAAAATTTTGCCTTTGCGCCACAAACCGATACCATTGAAAATGCAATTCCAGATGATTTAGAATTTACACCGGCTGGCTCTACAGAAGACAGTTTGGCGAATAATGTGGTTGATACTAAATCTTCCTTGGATTCTGCCTCTAAAATTACTAATAACACTGTTGTTGAAAGCACAAAACCAGTTTCTCTATGGATAACCTTTGGATTAGGTCTTTTGGCTGGCGTAGCAGCGTTTTTCCTTCCTTGTATATTTCCAATGGTTCCTTTAACTGTAGGCTTTTTTACTAAACGAGCAGAAAGCAAGGCTAAAGGAATTAGAAGTGCGATTATTTATGGTCTTTCTATCATAGTAATTTACGTAGGATTGGGTGTGATTATAACCTTGATATGGGGCGCAAGTGCTTTAAACCAAATCTCTACAAATGGCTTTTTTAATATTCTAATTTTCTTAATCTTAGTTATTTTTGGCATCTCATTTTTAGGGGCTTTTGAAATTACATTACCAAGCTCTTTTGTAAACAAACTTGATTCAAAATCAGATTCAAAAGGCTTAAGCGGTATTTTTTTCATGGCCGCAACACTAGCTGTTGTCTCTTTTTCTTGTACTGGACCATTAATTGGAACTTCATTAGTTGCAATTAACACCGATTTACTAACTCCAATTGTAGTGATGTTTGGTTTTTCATTATCGCTTGCGTTAATTTTTACCATGTTTGCTATTTTTCCAAGTTTAATGACTGGTTTACCAAAATCTGGTGGGTGGCTAAACTCGATTAAAGTTGTTTTAGGATTTTTAGAATTAGGATTAGCTTTAAAATTCTTATCTACCGCAGATTTGGCTTACCATTGGGGGATTTTAGACAGAGAAGTTTTCTTAGCTATTTGGATTGTTTTAGCTATCCTTTTAGGGGTTTATTTGCTGGGTAAAATTAAATTTTCACACGATAGTGATTTAAGCTACGTTTCTGTGCCGCGTTTATTTTTAGCAACAGCCTCTTTTGTTTTTGCTATATATTTAATGCCCGGATTATGGGGAGCCCCTTTAAAAGCGGTAAGTTCTTTGGTCCCTCCATTATCTACACAAGATTTTGTAATGGGCTCAGGAGGTGGAAACGTTGAAAGTTTACCTACTTCTACCAATGGAACTAAAAGAAAATACAGTGAGTTTTTACACATTCCTCACAACCTCCCTGGATTTTTTGATTACGAAGAAGCCTTGGCATATTCAAAAACAGTAAATAAACCTTTATTTTTAGATTTTACTGGTCACGGATGTGTAAACTGTAGAGAAATGGAAGCTAAGGTTTGGTCTGATCCTCGTGTATTGAAAAAATTAAGAGATGATTATATCGTTGTTTCGCTTTATACCGATGATAAAACAGCATTGCCAGAAGAAGAACAATTCAGGTCTGATGTTTTAAAAACGCAAGTAAATTCTGTTGGTTTAAAATTTCAGCATTTGCAAGGAGAGCGTTTTAAAACTTTAGCACAACCTTATTATGTGCTTTTAGACACCGATGGCAAAGAACTTGTTTCTCCACCAATTGGCGTAGAATACAACATTGAAAAATATCTAGCCTACTTAGACAAAGGATTAGCTGAGTTCGCAAATAGGAAGAAATAAATGCAAAAAATAAAAAATATTGGGGTATTAACCTCTGGGGGAGATTCGCCGGGCATGAATGCCGCAATTAGAGCTGTTGTTAGGGCTAGCTTATATCATAACTTAAAAGTAACCGGAATTTTAAGGGGCTATGAAGGGTTAATTCAGGCTGATTTTTTTCCGATGGATGGTAAATCTGTTGCTAATATTATACAGCGGGGTGGCACTATATTAAAAACAGCAAGATGCGATCTTTTTAGAACCAAAGAAGGAAGGGCAATTGCGCATAAAAATTTAATAGAAAGCGATATCGACGCATTAGTGGTGATTGGTGGTGATGGAACCTTTATTGGGGCAGATACATTTTGTAAAGAATTTGATTTTCCTGTAATTGGAATACCAAGTACAATTGATAATGATTTAGAGGGCACTGATTTTACAATTGGTTATGATACCGCAATTAATACTGTTGTGAACGCAGTTGATAAAATCAGAGATACTGCAGAATCGCATGATCGGTTATTTATTGTAGAGGTGATGGGAAGAGACTCTGGTTTAATTGCTTTAAGAAGCGGAATTGGTGTTGGTGCAGAGGCAATCATGATTCCCGAAGCCAAAATGGGTGTTGAAGATTTAGTTACACGTATTGCCACAGGAAGAAAGGACAAGGCTTCCAAAATTATAATTGTATCAGAAGGTGATGAGGCTGGCGGCGCTTACAATGTTGGAGAAGCTTTAAAAGAAAAATTCCCTCAATACGATATTCGAATTTCTGTTTTAGGACATATTCAACGTGGTGGAAAGCCAAGTTGTATGGATAGAGTTTTAGCAAGTAGGCTCGGTGTTGCTGCGGTAGAAGCTCTTTTAGAAGGCAAAACAAATGTAATGGCCGGACAAATAAATAGAGAAATTGTATTTACCCCGTTCTCTCAAACCATTAAACATATAGACGCAGCAAAAGTTACACCTGCTTGGTTAAAATTATTGGAAATTCTTTCGATGTAATTTCAAAGTATTAAAAAGACCGCCAAATAATAAGCGGTCTTTTTTTTAATCTTCTAAAATAATTGCCGTGCCTGTTGCGGTAACCATAAGCATACTTCCGCCGCTACCAACTGTTTCATAATCTAAATCTACACCAATAATTGCGTTTGCGCCCATAGACGCCGCATATTGTTGCATTTCATTTATCGCGGTATTTTTTCCTTCGCGTAACACCTGTTCATAAGAACCAGATCTGCCGCCAACAATATCACGGATACCCGCGAATAAATCTTTAAAAATATTAGCGCCAATAATAGTTTCGCCACTTACAAGACCAATATATTTTATAATTTTCTTGCCTTCAATCGTGTTTGTAGTTGTAATTAACATATTAGTAGGTTTTTATATTTTGATGCTATTTTTGCAAAAATGTTACACCTTTCATCCTTAATCTACTTTTATTACGCTCCTGATGTATCCCTAATTATGGCTTTTTTATTTACATCAACTTTTCTAAAACCTCTTCCCAATTATTTACTCGCTCGTAGCCTGTTAAAAGCAAGTTGTGTGGTGAAGAAAAAAGCAGCTTTCTACCCTTAAAATCAATGAAATTTTTTGCTCGGTCGTCTATCATCACGTCAGTACTTACAATTTTTTCTCCGCAAAACATGATATTTTTCCAACCTATAAAAGGAAAATGCTCTGCAAGCCAATGGTATTTATCTTCTAGTGAGTTAGGAAATTCCATTGCTGCAGAAACAATATAAACTTCATGTTTTTCTTGCAACTTTTTAACTGCAGCAACACTTCCCTCTATTAAAGGAAGGTTTCTAAAAAAGCCTTTCTCATTAATGTAATCGTACCATTTGTGGTTGATATTTTCCGGAATATGATGGTAAATTTCATTACCCGCTTCAATTTTAAGATCTAACGAAATCCCATAATCCCGGTTATAAAGTTCAATAAATTTAACAAGTGGATCTGCTAGGACTTCGTCCATATCTATGGCTATTTTCATAATCCAAATATCCCCAATTTGGATTATAGTAATGTTATTTGAATATAAATTTATTGCAGTTTGCTAGTTATTAGTATTTTACTTACTTTTGCATCCCCGCAAGCATGAAGCTCCGGGAACTATGTTGAATACATAAACTTAAAAGAAAATGGCAACTAAAATCAGATTGCAAAGATTCGGTAAAAAAGGAAAACCTTTTTTCCACGTGGTAGTAGCGGATTCTCGCGCTCCAAGAGACGGTAAATTTATTGAGCGTTTAGGTTCTTATAACCCAAACACCAATCCTGCTACCATCGAAATTAACTTCGAAAAAACTTTAGACTGGGTAAACAAAGGTGCTGAGCCAACTGATACGGCTCGTGCAATTCTTTCTTACAAAGGTGTATTGTACAAAAAACACTTACAAGGCGGTGTTAAAAAAGGTGCTTTAACTGAAGAACAAGCAGATGCTAAATTTGCTCAATGGTTAGAAGCTAAAGGCGGCCAAATCGAAGGTAAAAAAGAAAGCTTAAGTTCAACTAAAGGTGAAGCTAAAAAAGCTGCTTTAGCTGCCGAAGCTAAGAAAAATGCTGACCGTGCTGCTGCTATTGCATTGAAAAATGCTCCAGTAGAAGAAGAGGTTGTTGAAGAAGAAGTAGTAGCTGATGAGGCTCCTGTTGCTGAAGCTACAACTGAAGAAGTGGTAGCAGAAACTCCAGCTGTTGAAGAAACTGCTGCTGTAGCTGAAGAAGCTCCAGTTGTGGAAGAAGCGCCTGCTGCAGAAGAAACAAAAGAAGAAGAACAAGCATAAGCTTAATTCAATTCTAATAGATAGCGTTCCGGAATTCGGAACGCTATTTTTATTTAATCCCACCCCAAACCCCCAAATCTGGCCATTATTATGAAAAAGGAAGAAGCATTTTATATCGGATATATCACCAAAACAAAAGGTTTAAAAGGAGAAGTACAGTTGTATTTTGAATTTGATGCTTATGAAAATTTAGATTTAGATGTTGTTTTTGCTGATATGAATGGTAAAATGGTTCCTTTTTTTGTAGAGAGCCACAAATTATATCCAAATAGTACAGGTCTTTTTTATTTTGATGATATTGATCATATCGACAAGGCGCAAGTTTTGGTTAAAAAGAAAATGTATTTACCATTAACTAAAATGCCGGAACGAGGTGAAGATGATTTTACGTATAATGATTTAAAAGGTTATATCGTTTCTGATGAAACACAAGGAGAACTAGGAGAGATATTAGAAGTAAATGAATATCCTCAACAATTTGTGGCCACGGTTTTATATCAAGAAAAAGAGGTCCTATTCCCTCTAAACGAAGATATGATTGTTGAAATTGACGAAGAAGAAAAAACCTTATTGGTAGATTTACCAGAAGGGCTATTAGATCTTTATCTTAATTCATAAAAACTCGAAACAATTCCTTCTTTCTTACGTTACGTTGGTATGAAACGCTCCATTTTTTGCTTTTTGCTTGTTGTGCTAATTTACGGTTGTAATAATCAAACAGAAAAAAAAGAACAACCCGCAACCGCAGACACCTCTGCACTAGTTATTAAAGAAGCCGATGGATTAAGTCAGCAGGATTCTATTAAAGCAACAGGCAGACAAATTTTAACTTTCCTAAAGACAAAGAATTATCCCGAATTAGTTAAATATTTTTCTAATGAAGGTGTTCGATTTTCGCCCTATTCTTATATTGATAAGGCCACTTCCAAAATATTAACACCTGATGATTTTCTAAGCGCCATTAATAAAAAACAAACATTTACCTGGGGTAGTTTTGACGGCACAGGAGATCAAATTAATTTAACCGTAAAGGACTATCTTGATAAATTTGTCTATACGGCTGACTTTTTAAATGCCGAGGCTGTTGGAATAAATGAGGTAATTAAACAAGGTAATTCGACTAATAACCTTAAAGATTTTTATCCAAATCATTTTTTTATTGATTATCATTTTAGTGGTTTTGAACAAAAATACAAGGGTATGGATTGGGTTAGTTTGAGGTTAGTCTTCGAAAAACAAGATGGTCAATATTTTATTGTCGCCATTATCCATGATCAGTGGACTTCTTAAAAATTCTATTTTAATATTTCTTTTTAAGCCGGAACCAAACATTTTGCCAAAAGTAGATTAGTTTAAATTTCTTATTTTTGAGTAAATCTTCAACAAATGGAAATCGCAGGTATTGCATTATTAATTATCATTTTAGTCGTTCTTTTGGTTTTGGTATTGCGTAAACCTATTAGTACTAATGACAATGAAACTATTCATTATTTAAAAGAAGAAAAATTAAAGCTTGAAGATGAGCTGAGTGATTTACGAGAGCGCTTTAATGATGAACGAAGCAATTTAGTTCGGGCAGAAGCAAATGTTAACGCTTATCAAGATAAACTTGCCCAACAACAAAAAAGCATCGAAGAACTTCAACAAAAATTCACTTTAGAGTTTAGCAATATTGCGAATAAAATCTTAGATGAGAAATCTGCAAAATTCACTCTACAAAATCAAACTAATCTCGATAACATTTTAAATCCATTAAAAGCTAACATCAAATCTTTTGAAGAAAAAGTAGATAAGGTTTATAAAGTTGAGGCCTTAGAAAGAAGTGAACTTAAAGGCGTTATTTTTCAGTTAATGGATCAAAGTAAACAGATACAAACTGATGCTAATAACTTAACCAAGGCGCTTAAAGGCGATAGCAAAAAGCAGGGTAATTGGGGCGAGGTTATTCTAGAAAGAGTATTAGAAAGCTCGGGATTAGTTAAAGACAGAGAATATCGTACGCAGGCAAGCTTAAATAACGCCGAGGGCGCAAGATTACAGCCTGATGTAGTGATTGATTTGCCTGATAATAAAAACTTGATTGTAGACGCTAAAATTAGCTTGGTTGCTTATGAAAAAATGGTGTCTGCAGAAAGTGAAGAGGAAAAAATAAACTTTCTTAAACAGCACATCGCTTCTGTAAAAGCTCATATTGACGGTTTGGCTAGTAAAAATTATCAAAACTTATATCAAATTAACTCTCCAGATTTTGTTTTGCTATTTATGCCTATTGAATCTACTTTTAGTATAACGATACAAGCTGATACAGAATTATTCAATTATGCTTGGAATAAAAAAGTAGTCATTGTTAGTCCAACTACTTTATTAGCAACACTACGTACCATTGCTAGTATTTGGAAAGTGGATAGACAAAACAAAAATGTATTTGAAATAGCCGAAGAAGCTGGTGCGCTTTACGACAAATTTGTTGGTTTTTTAGAAGATATGGATAAGATTGGTAAACATATTGGTATGACTCAAAAAGCACATGAAGATGCATTTAAAAAACTGCAATATGGTAGTGGCAACTTAATAGGTAAAGTCGAAAAAATAAAAAAACTTGGTGCAAAAACTAAATCTAACAAGCAAATTGACGCTAAATTTTTGGGAGAAGAGGAGTAAGTAATTTATCAACTCGTCATACCCAGCTCGACTGGGTATCGTAATGCATTAGCAAATACAATGAGTATTTTTTTATCGCTTTACGATTCCCATTTTCATGGGAATGACAAAATCAGAATTAGTTACCCTTTAAAAGCATTCCAGCCTTGTGCTTTTAATTCATGCGAAACATTTGATTTTGATATCATATTACATCCAGAATTTTTATCTGTAATGTATCCAATTATACTTACATCAATATCGTTTTTCAATTTATCGTAATCTGCTTGTTTAATGGTAAACAATAACTCATAATCTTCTCCTCCGTTTAGAGCACATATTGTTGGATCTAAGCCTAATTCACGTGCAGTTTCATAAGTCATTGGATCTATCGGGATTTTTTCTTCGTATAAAGTACAGCCTTTTTCAGATTGCGTACAAATGTGCAAAATTTCAGAAGCTAAACCATCAGAAACATCAATCATCGAAGTTGGCTTTATTTTCATTTGAGCTAATAAATCAACAATATCTCTTCTTCCCTCTGGTTTTAATTGGCGTTCAATTATATAATCTTTACCTTCTAAATCTGGTTGTAATTGTGGATTTTCTAAAAAGATTAATTTTTCTCTCTCTAAAATTTGTAAGCCAACATAAGCTCCACCTAAATCTCCAGAAACACATAATAAATCACCTTCTTCAGCACCATTTCTATAGCAAATATCTTCCGCAGCTGCGTGACCAATACTCGTTACAGAAATTACTAAACCTTGTTTACTTGACGATGTATCACCACCAATTAAATCTATGTTAAATTTATTACAAGCTAATTCTATTCCTTTGTAAATTTCTTCAACAGCTTCTAATGGAAACTTACTCGAAATACCTATTGAAACCGTAATTTGAGTAGCAATTCCATTCATTGCATAAATATCACTCAAGTTTACTTGTACTGCTTTATAACCCAAGTGCATTAATGGCACATAAGCCAAATCAAAGTGAATTCCTTCTAGCAGTAAATCGGTAGATATTAATACCTGATCTTTAAAATTCAATACTGCAGCATCATCTCCTATACCTTTTATACTTGTTTCGTGTTGTATTTTAAAATTAGAAGTTAAGTGCTTAATTAACCCAAATTCTCCTAATTCTGCTATTGATGTGCGTTCTTTATTTTCAAACATACCTATACCCCTAAAAGGGCTTTAAATTTAATTATTTTTTAATCGTTAGTATTCTACTACAATCCTAAACTTGCAGATATTTCTAACATTCTCTCTATCGGTTTACGAGCTTCTACAATAATATTTTCAGGTACTGTAACCTCTGGTAATCCATTTTTTAAACACAAATACAATTTTTCTAAAGTATTTCTTTTCATATAAGGACAATCATTACAAGCACAATTATTATTTGGCGGAGCCGGAATAAATGTTTTTGTAGGATTTGCTATTTCCATTTGATGGATAATTCCACTTTCAGTAGCTACAATAAATTCTTGAGCTTCATTATTAATTGTATATTTTAACAAACCTGTAGTACTCCCAATATAATCAGCCATAGCTAAAACTGCTTCTTCACATTCTGGATGTGCAATAAACTTAGCATTTGGATGTCTTTCTTTTAATTTAGTTATTTTCTCTCTAGAAAATATTTCGTGTACCATACAAGCACCATTCCACAACACTAAATCTCTACCTGTTTTTTTAGCAACCCAAGCACCTAAATTTTTATCCGGACCAAAAATTATCTTTTGCTCTTTTGGTAAACTCTCCACAATTTGAACAGCATTTGTTGATGTACAAACAATATCACTCAAAGCTTTTAATTCTGCTGTACAATTTACATAAGTAATTACCAAATGATCTGGATATTTTTCCTTAAATTTTTTAAATAGGTGAGGAGGACAACTATCTGCTAGAGAACATCCAGCTTTTAAGTCTGGTAATAACACCGTTTTATTAGGAGATAAAATCTTAGCTGTTTCTGCCATAAAATGTACCCCAGCAAAAACAATAATATCCGCATTAGTTTTTGCAGCTTCTTGAGATAAACCTAAACTATCTCCTATATAATCTGCAATATCTTGTATATCAGGTTCTTGGTAATAATGAGCTAAGATTACTGCATTTTTTTCTTTCTTTAATTTATTTATTTCTTCAAAAAGGTCAAGTGTAGGATCAATTGCTTCATCAATAAAACCTTTTTTATTTAACTCTTCTAAAACATTTATATCCATTTCGTATTTTGCTTTATTGGGCTTTCAAACTTTTGTAAAGATATCAGCTTTTAACACTACAATAATTTATAATTATTTAATATAAAAAGAATCTTATTACTTATTAAGGTGTTAGTATTGTTTATAAATACTTAAATAAAATAGTAGTATTTAAGTTATACTTTACTTACCAACATTTATATTATAATTTATTTTAAATTTTAAGCTGATTTTCAATGTTATACTAATTAGCTTATAAACTTATCAATAGTAAAATGTGTATTTGTTTACTGTAGGTAAAAAGTTAATAAGCTATGCAAAGTTGCTTAAAAATAATGTAAAAGATTGTGTCAAATTACCTTTTTACCTTAGCTTTAAACATTCTAATAAAGTTGTTGTTTTTGTTTATACATTCTATCAACAAATTATAAGGTGTTCTTAACATATTATTGATTTACGTTAATTTAATGAGAAAAGTTGATTTTTTAGTGATTGGTTCAGGTATTGCAGGTTTAAGTTTTGCTTTAAAAGCTGCACAACATGGAAAGGTTTTAATTGTTACCAAGTCTAATGAAGATGAATCTAATACTAAATATGCACAAGGTGGAGTAGCTGTTGTAGTTGATAAAGGTGATTCTTTTGAAAAACATATTTCAGATACTTTGGTAGCTGGTGATGGTTTGTGTGATGAAAAAATTGTGGAAATTGTAGTAAAAGAAGGTCCACAACGTATACAAGAGATTATAGATTATGGAATTAATTTTGATAAAAATACCGCTGGAGTTTTTGATTTAGCTAAAGAAGGTGGGCATTCAGAACATCGTGTTTTACATTATAAAGATGTTACTGGTTATGAAATTGAAAGTGTTTTATTGAAGCAAATTCATCAAAATGAAAATATAGAGATATTAACACATTACTTCTGTTTAGAATTAATTACTCAGCATCACCTTGGTATACATGTTGATAAGAGTACTGAAGATATCAACTGTTATGGTATATATGCCTTTAACACAGAGCTTAACGATGTTGAAAAAATATTAGCAAATGTTACATTAATGGCAAGTGGTGGTGCTGGCCATGTGTATTCTAATACTACAAATCCTATTATTGCTACGGGTGATGGAATGGCAATGGTGTACAGAGCAAAGGGTAAAGTAAGAAATATGGAATTTATACAATTTCATCCAACAGCTTTATACCATCCAGGTGAATATCCTTCTTTTTTAATTTCTGAAGCTGTTAGAGGTTTTGGTGGAGTATTGAGGAGAAAAAATGGAGAAGAATTTATGTATGAATATGATGAGAGAGGTTCTTTAGCTCCTCGTGATATTGTTGCTCGTGCTGTAGATAATGAAATGAAAAAGTCTGGAGATGATTTTGTTTATTTAGATATTACAATGCGTAATAAAGCAGATATTCTAAATCATTTTCCTAATATTTATGCTAAATGTTTATCAATTGGTATAGATATGACTAAAGATTTTATTCCAGTTACACCAGCATCACATTATATGTGCGGCGGTATTATGGTTGATGAATATGGAAAATCTTCTATTAAAAACTTATATGCTTGTGGTGAAGTTTCATCAACCGGTTTACACGGAGCAAATAGATTAGCTTCGAATTCGTTGTTAGAAGCTACTGTTTTTGCACACAGAATATATTTATCAGCGTTAGAAAATTATAAAAATAATGTTATTCCAGAACATATTCCAGAATGGAATGAACAAGGTGTAACTCAATCTGAGGAAGAAATTTTAGTAACTCATAATTTACGGGAAACTCAAAAAATTATGAGTGATTATGTTGGTATTGTTCGCTCTGATTTTAGATTAGATAGAGCAATGCGAAGGTTGTTTTTACTATATGAAGAAACAGAAGAGTTTTACAAAAAGAATAAAGTATCTGTTAAATTATGTGAGTTAAGAAACGTAATTCAGGTTGCTTACATGATTATTAAATCTGCAAAATCGAGAAAAGAAAGTAGGGGATTACACTTTACCACAGATTATCCTAATCACGCAAGTGAATTAATAGATACTATAATTTAATTTGTCATCCTGAGTTTGTAGAAGGATTTATTTAAGGGTCTTCGACAAGCTCAGACCGACATCATTTTTTATCTAATATCTTAATACTAATTACTATATACTAACAAAATGCCAGTAATATTACCAGTTAAAGGAATAAACCCTAAATGGGGAGAAAAATGTTTTATTGCACCAAATGCGACTATAGTTGGAGATGTTGTAATGGGCGACAATTGTTCGGTTTGGTTTAATGCTGTGATTAGAGGGGATGTAAATAG
>JAIELS010000192.1 GCA_019752795.1 Sphingobacteriaceae bacterium | reverse complement strand
GCTTTATAATTTTTAATAGTTAATTTTTAAATTGCTTCGTAGCTAAAGTCCCCATTAGGAGATTTAGGGGTTGATAACTGGCAATTTATAATAAGATGGCTTTACTTCTGTATCAAAAACAACATCTGTATAGTCTTTAACTACATTATATAGCGTGTCTCTTTCAATAGGTTTTCTATCAACTTGCTTAATTAATTCAACCAGTTCTTCTGTACTCATTGCCGGATTTTGTTCTTCGGCACCAGCCATTGAATAGATTTTAGTGGTATCATCTAAAGTACCATCAATATCATCAACGCCGAAATTTAAAGACATTTGCGCAGTTTCTCTACTAATCATTGCCCAATAGGCTTTTACATGATCAAAGTTATCCAAATAAATACGTCCAATTGCATAATTTCTTAAATCTTCTATTACAGAAACCTCAGTAACATTACTCATTTGGTTGTTTTGATTTCTAAATTTTAATGGGATAAAAGTTTGAAAACCTCCTGTTTTATCCTGTAATTGACGCAGTTTTTCCATATGGTCTACACGGTGTTTAAACTCCTCAATGTGACCGTACAACATTGTAGCGTTAGAACGCATACCTAACTTATGCCATTCTTCATGTATGGCTAACCATTGTTCGCCAGTACATTTATCTTTTGCAATTTGTTCTCTAATTTCTGGATCAAAAATTTCTGCACCACCACCAGGCATTGACTCAAGACCTGCATCTTTCATCAACTTCATGCCTGTTGCATAATCAATTTTAGCTTTTTTAAAGATATAATGATATTCAACTGGAGTTAATGCTTTAACATGTAAACCTGGTCTATGCTTCTTAATCGCAGTAAACAAAGCAGCATAAAAAGTTACATCGTATTGAGGTAAAACTCCCCCAACAATATGAACTTCAGTCACTGGCTCATCATCGTATTTTTTAACAACATCGAGCATTTCTTCCATAGTTAATGCCCAACCCTCTTCTTTTTGCTTTATTAAACGCGAATAAGAACAAAATTTACAGTCGTAAACACATAGATTAGTAGGTTCTAAATGGAAATTACGATTGAAATAAGTTTTATCGCCATGCTTTTCTTCTCTAATAAAGTTAGCTAAAATCCCTAAATAACTCAATTCTGCATGTTCATACAAATAAACACCTTCGTCAAAATTGATGCGTTTTTTATCCTTAACCTTTTGAGCAATAACCCTTAAAGGTTCTGAAATGTATTGGTTGTTGAGCAGAATATCTAATGTTTGCAAAGTGTTATTATTTTATGTTAAGCAAAATTACAATAATGACCTAAATGAACATCATCTTCTTGTAAAAATGGTCAATTTAAACATAAAAAAGCCCTCCCGATTTTCGGGAAGGCTTTAATAAATTCATATTTTAATTTATTTAACAGCTTTCACGAAGTGTAAAACTACATAGGCTGTTTTATTTCCATATTCAATTGGAGACTTAATCGTCATCATAGAGCCATCAGTAGCTGAAAGCATCAATCTATAACCATCAGTTATATTTTTAGCTTTATCTTTTTCATTTAATTTTTTAAACTGAAAAGTTTCATCTGCAGTACTTACAGACCAAAATATATTTTGGGTATACGCACCACACATAGCACTAGTTGGCAATGTATAACTACCATTTCCACTGTTGGTTAAATTCCAAGTACTACCCACAAAGCATTTATAAGAGTTTTCACCTAAGAATGATTTCACAGCAATTTCTGGAATACCATCAAAAGTAATGTCGTTTAAAACCCAATTACCAGTTACATTACCCTTTTTAAGTGCTACAGCACCATTTGTTGTTTTTGGCGAACAGCTTTGTAATACAACTAGTGTAGTACAAAATATAGCTGCTATTAAAAATATTCTTTTCATATACTTGATTTTTGATAAGCTAATTACATAAATCTTGCCAAAGATTAAAATTTGATTAAATTTTTAAATTAGATTTGCTCTAATACCAAAAATTAATTTTTAAAAAGATGAAACCAGAAACAACTGCTATACATGCTTTAAATTTAGTAAAAAGTAACACTGGCGATGTAACCATGCCAATTAGCCTTTCTACCACGTTTTTCCGTGATGAAACCGGAGGTTATCCTGGTGGACACATGTATAGTAGAGTGAGCAACCCTAACCGCTCTGCACTAGAAGAAGTAATTAGCAAATTAGAATTTGGTGTAGAAACCTGTGCATTTTCTTCTGGTAATACAGCAGGTATGTCTATTTTCCAAGCCTTAAAACCAGGAAGCCATATTATAGCGCCAGACGACATGTATTGGGGGTTTAAAAAACAATTACAAACTATTTTTGCAGAAGTATTAACATTTGATTTTATCGATTTAACGGATGTAACCAAAGTTGAAAGTTTCATTAAGCCAAATACTGTTATGATTTGGGCAGAAACGCCATCAAATCCATTACTTAAAATAACAGATATTGAAGCTTTAGGTAAAATTTGCAAAACACATCATTTAGTATTTACGGTGGATAGCACTTTTGCCTCACCTGTATTACAAAACCCCATTTTATTAGGTGCAGATATTGTAATGCATTCTACCACAAAATATATTGGTGGTCATAGTGATGTTTTAGGAGGCTCTTTAACTACAGCTTACAAAACAGAATTATGGGATAAAATAAGAAATATACAACAAACTGGCGGAGCTGTTCCCTCTCCATTTGATTGTTTTCTATTAATTAGAAGCATTAAAACTTTAGCCTATCGTATAAAAGGACATTGTGAAAACGCAATGAGATTAGCGGAATATTTAGAAAAACATCCAAAAGTAGAAACTGTTTACTATCCTGGTTTAACCTCTCATCCTCAGCATGAAATTGCTAAAAAACAAATGAAAGACTTTGGTGGCATGTTATCTATATTAGTAAAAGGCGATGCCACAAATGCGAAGAAATTGGTTAACAATGTGGAAATATTTGCTCAGGCTACAAGTCTAGGCGGAGTAGAAAGCTTAATTGAACATCGTGCATCTGTTGAAGGTCCTGACACTAAAACACCACAGAATTTAATTCGGATATCTGTTGGCTTAGAGCATATTGATGATTTGATAGCTGATTTAGAGAAAGCATTAACTTTTGCTTAAAAGTCATTGATAACATCATTCTGACTGAAAATAACGTTAACTTAAACTGTAAAAAGCGTAAATCCTTTTAAACATTCATACACTCAATAGAATTAAACACAAAAAAATTCGATAAAAATCATTGTTTATTTTAATTTTATTATACTGTATATCAGATAATTAAAATAATTTCAAAATAAAATTTTGTATTAATAAAAATATACTTCTACATTTGGAATATTATTTGGTGAAAGCTTAAATAAAAATCAAATCCTTAATCGGTTTTGATTTATAAAGAAGTGGCGAGAGACAGGCTCTTTGACCCACTGGCAACCCTCCTTAACAGAGAAGGTGCCAATTCCTGACCACTCAGCATAGTGTTGATTGGAAATATAAATTAAGAAGATGAAAACATTAAATTCAATTTCGCAAGTTAGCGACAATCTTAACTTAAAATCTAAAACAACGGTTTCAATTTTAATTGAAAATAAATTTTGTTGTTCAGTACAGTTAATGAAAAATATGTGCTTAGGCATGTATTAATTCAAAAATCTTCGGCTTTGTAAAAATTCATTTCTGGAGGTCCCGATTATCGGGATACGCTGTACTCATTTTGAAAATTTTATTCAAAATTATCACCAAAACATTAATTCAATAAACATTTAAAATTAAAATCATGTCAACTACACATAAATTCGAAACATTACAAATACATGCTGGTCAAGAAGTTGACCCAACTACTGGTTCTAGAGCAGTTCCAATCTATCAAACTACTTCATACGGTTTTAAAAATTCTGAACATGGGGCAAATTTATTCGGATTAAAAGAATTCGGAAATATTTATACCAGATTAATGAACCCTACTTCTGATGTTTTCGAAAAGCGAATTGCAGCTTTAGAGGGTGGTGTTGCCACTTTGGCAGTAAGTTCCGGTCAAGCTGCACAGTTTATTGCCTTAAATAATATACTACAATCTGGCGATAATTTTATTTCTTCTAAACATTTATACGGAGGTACTTATAATCAATTTAAAGTGGCTTTTAAGCGCTTAGGCATAGAAGTTAATTTTGCAAATATTGATGATGCAAATGATTTTGAGGAGCAAATTGATGAAAATACCAAAGCTATTTATTTAGAAACAATTGGCAATCCTGCTTTTAGCGTGCCTGATTTTGAGAAAATAGCCGCGATTGCAAAAAAGCACGATTTACCTTTAGTTGTAGATAATACTTTTGGTGCTGGTGGTTATTTATTCAGACCGATAGATCATGGAGCCAATATCGTTGTAGAATCTGCCACAAAGTGGATTGGCGGTCATGGTACAAGTATTGGTGGCGTAATTGTAGATGGCGGAAATTACAATTGGGGTAATGGCAAGTTCTCACAATTTTCTGAACCATCAGAAGGATATCATGGTTTAATTTTTAGTGAAGTTTTTGGTGAAGGAAGTCAATTTGGAAATATTCAATTCATTATTAGAGCTCGAGTAGAGGGTTTAAGAGATTTTGGCGCTGCCATTTCACCTTTTAATTCTTTTTTATTGATACAAGGTTTAGAAACTTTATCGCTACGTGTACAACGTCATGTAGAAAATGCACTTGCTCTGGCCACTTGGTTAGAAAACCATACTGCTGTTGCAAAAGTAAACTACCCAGGTTTAGAAAGTAGCCCATATCATGCTAATGCTAAAAAATATTTAAGAAATGGTTTTGGTGGAGTTTTGTCTTTTGAGCTAAAGGGAACCAAAGAGAATGCAATTAAATTAGTAGATAATTTGAAATTAATAAGTCATGTTGCAAATGTTGGCGATGCTAAAACCTTAATTATACAGCCATCTGCGACAACCCACCAACAACTAAGCGAAGCTGAACAAATTTTAGCAGGTGTTTCTCCTAATCAATTGAGGGTATCTGTTGGTATAGAACATATTGATGATATCAAAGCAGATTTTGAACAAGCGTTTGCAAACATCGGTTCATTAGCTTCATTAGCTCATTAGTAATTACCTATAATATTACAAGAATGTCTACTACATATAAATATCCTAAAATATTCAAATTAGAAAGTGGTAAAAAACTGCGTAACCTCGAAATTGCTTATCAAACTTTTGGCAAATTAAACAGCAAAAAAGATAATGTAATTTGGGCCTGCCACGCTTTAACTGCAAATGCAGATGTATTAGATTGGTGGAAAGGATTGTTCGGCAATAAAGCTTTATTTAATCCAGATGAGCACTTTATTGTTTGTGCAAATATTTTAGGTTCAAATTACGGCACTACAAATCCATTGAGCAAAAACCCGATAACAGGGCAGCCTTATTATTTATCGTTCCCAGAATTTACCATTAAAGATTTAGCATCGGCACACCATTTATTGGCAACACATTTAGGAATAGAAAATATAAAAGTTTTAATAGGTGGTTCATTAGGTGGTCAACAAGCAATAGAATGGTCATTAGCGAAAAACAATGTTATTGAAAACTTAATTTTGGTAGCAACAAATGCAGTTCACTCTCCATGGGGTATCGCATTTAACGAAACTCAACGCTTAGCAATTAGTACAGATAGAACGTTTTACGCTAACCAGCCAGATGGAGGACTTAAAGGTTTAAAAGTTGCCCGTAGCATTGCATTGTTATCTTATCGTACCTATCAGGCTTATAATGATACGCAATTAGAAAGTGTAAACGATAAAACTACCGGTTATAGAGCGGCTTCTTATCAAAACTATCAAGGCGAAAAATTATGTAAACGTTTTAATGCTTACAGTTATTGGTATTTAACCAAAGCAATGGATAGTCATAATGTTGGTAGAGACAGAAAAAGTATTGTAGCTGCATTAGGGGAAATAAAGTCAAATACTTTAATCATCGGAATTGAAAATGATGTGCTCTTCCCTATTAGCGAGCAAAAATTTCTAGCAAATCATATTCCTTCAGCAGAGTTTTGCAGTATAACTTGTGCTTATGGACATGATGGTTTTTTAATAGAAACTGATAAACTAACAAATATGATTGGCAATTTTTTAAAAGATAGCTCGAATAACAAAATTATCAAATTAAATAGAACAGCGTAAGAAGCTTAAAGCAGAAGGCAAAATTGAATAAAAATGAGTAAGAAACTTAAAATAGGATTATTTGGATTTGGTGTAGTTGGACAAGGATTACATGACATTATCCGTAGCCAAAACTTAAATTTAGAAGTGGTAAAAATTGCCATTAAAAATCCAGAGAAGAAAAGAACGTTAGATGCACATCTCTTTACTACCTCACATGATGAAATTTTAGAAAATCCTGAAATTAATACGATAGTAGAATTAATTGATGATGCAGAGGCAGCTTTTAAAATTGTAAGAAAAGCATTAAGTAGTGGAAAAAATGTGGTATCAGCTAATAAAAAAATGATCGCTACACATTTAGCAGAGCTAGTTGAATTACAAAAAGTAAATGGAACATCTTTACTATATGAAGGTGCTGTTTGTGGCAGTATTCCAATTATTAGAAATTTGGAAGAGTATTATGATAATGAACTTTTGCATGGCATAAGTGGCATTTTTAATGGATCATCTAACTATATTTTATCGAAAATATTTAATGAAGGGTTAGCTTATGAAACTGCTTTAAAGCAAGCACAAGATTTAGGGTTTGCAGAGACCAACCCAATTTTAGATGTTGGTGGCTATGATGCTAAATTTAAATTAACAATTGCCACAGCGCATGCTTATGGTTTGTTTATTAACCCAGCTAAAATTTTAAACGTTGGTATACAAAACATTTCAGAGGCTGATATTCAGTTTGCCAAAGAGAAAAATTTTAAAATCAAATTAGTTCCAACAGCTCGTAAAATAAGCACAAAACAAGTAGTGACTTATGTTTTACCAAAATTTGTTAAGGCAGATGATTTTCTTTACAACGTGGAGAATGAGTACAATGGAGTAACTGTTCAGGCTGCTTTTGCTGATAAACAATTCTTCTTTGGAAAAGGTGCTGGAGGGCATCCTACTGGCGCTGCTGTATTGTCTGACATTGCTGCTTTACGATACGATTATCGTTATGAATATAAAAAATACCATCAGCAGAATGGTTTAATCCATACCGATAAAGTGAGTATTGAAGTTTATTTACGTTATGTTCATGAATATACGGTTGAAAAATTACAAGTAGAAAATATTTCTGAACGTTTTTCTCGGAATGAATACAAATACGTAATTGGAAGCATTAGTTTAAAGAACTTACTTACACACAAAGAATTACTTTTAAATAAAGACATTTTTATTGCACAGACTGGAAAATTAACTTACAGTCAACAAGATATTGCTGCAATTGCCGAAGAAGGCGTATTTGCAAACTAGTTTATTTTTTTGTTTTGATATGCAAATTGCCTCGATGGATGTCGGGGCATTTGTTTTTTAAGAATTTGTATTTTTGAGTGAAATGAAGAATCTCTATGTAACTTTGAACATCAGATCTACTTCGTAGCTGCTTCGCGGTCTTCATTAGGTTCAGAATAACAAAAATAAAATAGGTCTATGATTATATTTCACAGACCTTTTTTTGCAATCGCTTTAAAATTGCTTCTTTCCTCGAAAAGACGAGTAGAGTTATGAAATTTCTCTATTGATATCCCAATTTTCTAAATAATCTGCAACTCTACGTACAAATGTGCCACCTAATGAACCATCAACAACTCTATGGTCATAAGAAAGAGAAAGGAACATCATATGGCGAATGGCAATTACATCACCAAATTCAGTTTCTAAAACAGCTGGTTTCTTTTTAATGGCACCAACAGCTAAAATTGCAACTTGCGGTTGGTTAATAATTGGCGTACCCATTACATTACCAAAAGAACCAACATTGGTAAGTGTAAATGTACCATTTTGGGTTTCATCTGGTTTTAATTTAGAACCACGAGCTCGTGTAGCTAAATCGTTAACAGCTTTTGTTAAGCCTAATAAATTCAATTGATCTGCATTTTTAATTACTGGAACAATTAAATTTCCACTTGGCAAAGCCGCTGCCATACCAATATTAATATCTTTTTTCTTGATAATCTGTGTACCATTTAATGATACATTAATCATCGGGAAATCTTTAATTGCTTTACTTACAGCTTCAATAAAAATTGGTGTAAAAGTAATTTTCTCATTTTCACGTTGCTCAAATGATTTTTTAATTTTATCACGCCATTTTACCAAATTAGTTACATCAGCCTCTACAAATGAAGTAACATGTGGTGAGGTTTGCTTACTCATCACCATATGGTCGGCAATAAGCTTACGCATTCTATCCATTTCAATTATTTCATCACCACCAGAAACTGAAGTTAAAGGTTTTGGACTTGGTGTAGCTACATTTTGAACTGGAGGTGCTGAAGTTTGAATCACAACTGAGGCCTGTTTTACTGGTGCTCCTCCTGTTTTAGTTTGTATATAACTTAACAAATCATCCTTAGAAACTCTACCATCAGCTCCACTCCCTTTAATTTGATCCAGTTCTGCTAAAGAGATATTTTCTTGGGTAGCAATACTTTTCACCAATGGTGAATAAAAACGATCTGAATTTTTAAAATCTTGAGGCTGCGTATTTGAAGTATTTTCTACAGCTAATTGATCAACACCAGGAATTTGTGTGGTTTGATTCTCGGCAACTGCATTACTAGTTTGCGCTTCTTCTTTAGGCGCTATCGTCGTAGCAGTATCGGCACCATCAATTTCAATAATAGCGATAACTGCTCCCACTTGCACAACATCATCAGTATTAAAAAGTTGCTTAATCAATTTTCCTGCAACTGGAGATGGCACTTCCGAATCTACTTTATCTGTTGCGATTTCTAAAATCGTATCATCTAAATTAATTACATCACCAGGTTGTTTAGTCCATTTAATGATGGTTGCTTCTGCAACACTTTCCCCCATTTTTGGTAACAATAATTCGTATTGAGCCATATATGTAAACTTGTTTATATTGGTATTGAGTGCAAAAGTACGGCTTTTTAACGGTTTATTTCAAATCTTGTTTCAAGAGATTTAATAACATTGTTAATGCAGCTGTAGCAGAGCGCTCTATATTTTGTATTCTTTTATTACCAAACGTAAATAATTTGGCTACAACTTTATCTTTTGCTCCAATTGCAATCCACACAGTACCAACAGGTTTACCCGGCATACCACCATCTGGACCTGCTATACCACTAACTGCTATTGAATAATCGGTTTTAAATTTATCAACAGCACCCTTCGCCATTTCTTTTACAGTTTGCTCGCTTACCGCTCCAAATTCTGTTAACGTTTTGTGTTGAACCCCTAAAGTAGTTTCTTTTAAATCGTAAGAATAAGCCACTGCACCACCAGCAAAAACTGCCGACGAACCTGCATGCTGAGTGATTAGATGAGAAATATATCCGCCAGTACAACTTTCTGCTGTTGAAAGCGTAAGATAATTAGCTCTCATTAAATCTAAAATAGCTTTCTCCAATGGAACATCTTCTTCAGCTGCAACATAATCTTTAGCTCTTTCTACTATTCTTTGTGCGTAAATAGCAACTTCTGCCTTTAATGCATTTTCATTTTTACCAATTGCACTTAACCTTAACCTAACTTGTCCTAATTTTGGCAAATAAGCTAATTTAATGTGTGATGGTAAACTGTCTTCTATATCTTCAATTTGTTGCGCCAAATAAGATTCGCCTTGACCGACAGTTAAAATGGTTTGATGAACGATGTATGGTAAATCGAAATTTTCTTTAAGACGAGGTAAAATCTCTTCTTCCATTAAATACATCATTTCAAATGGCACACCTGGCATGGAAACAAATATTTTTCCATTTACGTTAAACCACATGCATGGTGCTGTACCATTTCTATTTTGTATGACTTCGCAACCATCTGGAACATCTGCTTGTTTAATATTAATATCAAGCATTGGTCTATTTAACTTCTGAAAAAAAGTTTGAACTCGCTCTAAAGTTTCCTGATCTCGCCTTAAAGGCATATTGAAATACTTAGAAAGTGTGAGTTTAGTAATATCGTCTTTAGTTGGCCCTAATCCGCCAGTTAATAAAATAATATCAGCTCTGGTTTGTGCTTCGTTTAATGCATTTATAATATGTTCAGCTTGATCAGAGACTGATGTAATTTGCTTTACACTAACGCCAATTTTATTTAATTCTCTACCCATCCAGGCAGAATTTGTATCAACGATTTGGCCAATCAATATTTCATCGCCTATGGTAATAATTTCTGCTAACATTTTTAATGATTAATAACGAGTATAGTAACCTTTGCGTTTACTCAATTTAAGATCTTGGAGCACCCCTGGCTTAACTTTAATTGTTACTGAGTAATTTCCGCCATATAGACCAAAAGGCACCCAACTTGCACTTAAATCCCAACAGTGTAAATCTCTATATATAGCAAAAGAGGTATAAGATAAGTCATTCGCTCTAAAATCGTAACCTGAAGTAAATTGAATTTTCCATTTCGGTGTTAAATTAAAATCTCCATTAAAATTTAATGTATTACTAACACTTCTAGTTTCTTTTCTTCCTAGCTGATTATTGTAGCTAAAACTATAAGATAAAGATAGATTCCATGGAATATTAAAATCAACAAAAGCATTTGGATCTCTACTAATCGCTTCTAATTCTGCTAATTGTTCTGGTGTTCTATTTTGTGGATTTTGTTGCTGCTTTAAGGCATCCATGTTTTTATTACGACTTTTTAAGGCAGCTGGGTTAAAACTAAAATCTGTAGAAAAAGAAAAACTAACCAATCTTGGTAATTTACCATCGCTAAATACATATTTATCTGATTCTTCGAAAATAACAGTGCTTGTTTGTGTAGGTCCAACGCCAGAAATTATTTCTCTTTCACCTACTAAATACGGACTTAAAGTACCATTAAAATTAACACCAAATTTATCAGTAAACTGAGATCTACCACCAAAATTTAACGGACTTAATTTCTTAGTAGCCGCCATAAAATTATAATTACCTGAAATACTTAAACCCTGAATAATTGGAATTTTTTTTGATCCACCACCAGTTGTATCCCTTTTAGACTTAACCTTTAACTCAACATTATTATCGATAGAGAAACCTAAGTTTGCTTGCTCTCCTGCAGACGGGCCACCTAAATATGAACCTTCAAAAATTGAATATTTCCTTAAGTTATTCTGAGAATCATAAGCATTTTTTATAAATGTACCATTACCTTGTGGATCGGCAGTTCTGTACTCTAAAGGTTTGTAATATCCATAACTAGCTTTTGAAAAATCTGGTTTATAAGAAAAATTAAAGTTTGGAGTAATAATATGTCGAATTCCCACGATATTAAATATAGTTGGTTTTGCATATTCTTTTTGATAGTAAAGCTTGGTAGACATACCCATTCCAATACTATATTCTCCAGCTCTTTTAAATCCCCCAACTGTGTCTCTAACCAAACTATCTACCCCATCTGTTTTTGTGATTAGATGTTGTCTAGTTGTTTGAAAATACCAACGTTCATTATATGATCCATTGGCATTAAAATTAAAAAATTGACCAACATTAAAAGCTAAACTAACAGGTATTTGATGATTAACGCCATTCTGAAACTGTTTAAGCGCAGCTTTTGTAAATAATAAATCTTCTCTTGTACTTATCGTATTTTTGGTTTGCATACTATAACCCATGGTTATTTTCTCATAAAACCTTTGCTTTCTAACTCTATTCTTCGAATCGAAAGGGTTTATAGTAGACATGTTTAAACTTATATCTGGCAAAGTAATAGATATTGTTTTGGTTTGAGTTTCTTGCGAGTGACCTAAAGCAGCAGTTAAATTAAATAATCCATCAGCAAAAACTTTAGAATATGCAATACCAGACTGTAGTGTATTTTGTGCAATTACATTGATATCATTTGTATTGTTAGCGCCAGTGGATGTGAAATAATCACTAGTTCCGGCATTTACTAAAGCAGAAAATGTTGTACCCGGTTTTGCATTAGGATTTTGAGCATGCGACCAGCCTAAGTTAAAACTTTTACGTGGTGTATATTCTGGTGTACCTTCTAAACCATTTCTTTGACTAGAAAAATTAAGGTTAATATTACCATTATATTTATACCTTTTAGTATAATTTGAAGTAACACTAACATCAAAACTACCATTTGTAAAAACATTACCTGTTACTCTGGCATCAAGATAATCATTAAAAGCTTGATAATAGCCTAAACCATTTAAGGCAAAACCTCTTGTTGGATCTTGACTTGGAGAAGGTAAAATAAACCCAGATGATCTTTTATTTGGTTTTGGAAAAAAGGCAAATGGAAAGAAAAAAGGTGGAAGTGGAATATCTTCTAATTTTAAATATACAGGACCAGTAATAATTTGAGTTTCTGTTGCAATAGCTTTAGAAATATGAATACCATAGTGTGGAATTGGCAAATTACATGTACTAAAAGTTGTACCTTTAATATGAACTTCATAATCAGGTTGCAATTTGGTTTTTCCTCCAGAAAAGAAACCACCTTCTTGTTGAGTAAAAACCTGATAAACTATACCTTTCCCTGTTTTTATATCATAAATTAAAGAATCCGCTATAGAAGTACCTTGTCCATTCATTTTAAAAATTGGACGACCGACATAACGACCATTTTTATTTTTTATACCGCTTGCAAAAACAACATTGTTCTTCTTATCGTACTTTATATAATCAGCATTTAACTCAAAATCGTTATAAATTACTTTTGCATCACCATACAGATAAACAATTTCTGTTTTTCTTTGCGCAATTGTAGAGTCTCTAGCTTTATATTCAATTTTGTCTTTACTTACAGTATCTGCTTTTTGAACAGTCTGTTGAAAAGAATAATTAGCTAATGCTTTAACCGTATTACCAACAGTTGTTAGTAAAATAACGGTAATAATAAAAATGATATGCTTTAAAAGTTTCAAATTCGTGTGTGAATGTTATTTTTGCAATATTGTTTATTCCAAAACGTTCAAAATTAATGAAAAATATAGCATTGCTCAGGTCAAATGTGATTTTGATCGTATTTATTTATTCTATCATCAGTTTAATTACTGATAATCAGTCTTTTGCGCAAGAATACAAAATCAAAACAATTGTAATAGATGCTGGTCATGGTGGTAAAGATGGAAGCACAAGAGGCTTGTATTCTACAGAAAAAGATGTTGCATTAAAAACAGCACTTAGGTTGGGTAAATTAATTGAAGAAAATTTAAAGGATGTAAAAGTAATTTTTACACGAAATGATGATACATTCATTCCATTATATGAAAGAATTGGCATTGCTAATAATGCAAAAGCAGATATTTTTATCTCTATTCATTGTAACGATATGCCTGTATATTCGTCAAGATATATTAGCGGATATACTAGAAATAAAAAAGGCAAAAAAGTTCCTATTTATAAAACTAAATACGTTAAAAGCACCTCAACTCGTGGTGTAGAAACATTTGTTTCGGGTATTGGCAGAGTAAACGAACAGGATGAAGCCATAAAGCGAGAAAATGCAGCTATGTTTTTAGAGGATAATTATAAGGAAAACTATGATGGTTTTAATCCTGATGATCCAGAAAGTGCAATTATATTATCATTAATGAAAAATGCTTTTAGAACTCAAAGCTTAAAGTTAGCTAAAATGGTTCAAGATGAATATATAAGTGTTAATCGCGTTGACCGAGGTGTACAAGAAAAAAGCTTAGCTGTATTGGCAAGAGCAGGAATGCCAGCCATATTAACTGAAATTGGTTTTATAAGTAACCCTACTGAAGAAGATTACATGAATTCTGAAGAAGGCCAAATAGAAATCACACAATGTATTTATAAAGCGATACTTGCTTACAAAAAAAGTATAGAAATTTAGTTTATTTTATTTATTTAAATTTGTAAGAAAACACACCAAATGAAGTTTAAAAACAACTTATTAATTTGCTCGTTCCTTATTTTTTCTTTTTGCTTAAATTTTGCTCATGCTCAAGGTTATAAAATTAAAACAATTGTAATAGATGCAGGCCATGGTGGTTTTAGATCAGGTGCAGCAGGATCTTTTTCATTAGAAAAAAATATTGCATTACAGGTAGCATTAAAATTAGGTGAAAAACTAAATGAAGAACTACCCTCAATAAAAATTATACAAACTAGAAAAACCGATGTGGATGTAGACTGGTATAGAAGAGCCGAAATTGCCAATGAAGCAAAAGCAGATATTTTTATATCTATACATTGCAACTCTATGCCAGATAAGAAAATATTAAACGGTTATAAAACAATTAAAGGGAAAAAAGTAGCGCAATATAAATACGTTAAAAATACATCTACTAGCGGAACAGAAACATTTGTTGGTGCATATAGAAGAATAAATGAAATGGATGCGGGTCTAAGAGAAAACGAAGATATTATAAAGGATAAAAATTATAAAAAAACACAAACAAAAGATCCTACAGATCCAGAAGAATTAATAATGTTATCTTTGTATAAATCTCTTTATAGAACGAAAAGCCTCTCTTTAGCGCAATTGGTTCAAAAAAATTACACAGAACTAAACAAAAGAGTAAATAGAGGTGTTAAAGAGCAAGGATTATTAATTTTACAAAGAGCAGCAATGCCATCAATATTAACAGAAATAGGTTTTATTTCAAATCCAACAGAAGAAAAATATATGAATTCTGAAAGTGGACAAAATGAAATTGTTGATGCGATAGTAAAGGCAATAAAAGAGTATAAAAAACAAACAGAGAATTAAAAAACAAAAAGTGAAAATAAAAAACGAAACTAAAGTAGGCGTACTTGCAGCATTTGCCATTGCTTTATTAATTATTGGTTATAATTTTTTAAAGGGTAACTCGATTTTCTCAAGAGAAACTGTTTTATTTGCAAGATATAGTCAAGTTGACGGCTTAGGGGTTTCTAAGCCTGTTTTAATTAATGGCTTCCAAATTGGTAGAGTTGATAAATTAGAATTACAACCTAACGGAACTATTATTGCTACCTTAAAAATTAACGATAAATACGATATTCCTCATAATACAATTGCACGTTTAGAGAGTACTGATCTTTTAGGTGGCAAAGCGATTATTATGGACTTGGGTAACAGTACAGAATATGCTAAGGACGGGGATACACTTAATGCAAACGTAGAGAAGGGATTAATGGAAGCGGTACAACCAGTACAAAAAAAGGCCGAGTTAATTATTACCAAAATGGATTCTATACTAACAAGTGTAAACTCTATTTTAAACCCAAATTTCCAAAAAAATGTGGATAAAAGCTTTACTAGTATTGCTTCTACATTAGGGGCATTAGAAGCTACATCTAAAAAAGTTGATGCTTTAGTTGGTTCAGAAAGCTCTAAATTATCTAATATCTTATCAAATGTTGAAACGATAACCGTTAATTTTAAAAATAACGGAGCTAAAATAGATGCTATTTTAAAGAATTTAAATGAAGTAACTGATAAGGCAGCTGCATTAAACTTTAAAACAACTATTGACAATGCTAATAAAGCAGTTGCTGATTTACAAGAAGTGGTGAGTGGAATTAAAAATGGAAAAGGAAGTTTAGGTCAGTTGCTTAATGACACAAAATTATCAGACAATTTAAATAATGCTTCTAAAAATCTTGATAATTTATTAATCGATTTAAAAGCAAATCCAAAACGTTATGTACATTTCTCGGTGTTTGGCGGAGGAAATAAGAAAGATAAATAATTTAAAATAAATAAAACGAAAAGGCTTAGATAAACCATCTAAGCCTTTTTTATGCTTGTTTAACAATTTAAATTTGAAAAGTATTTCCTTCTAAAGCAAGAGCTGTATTTGGAAATTCAGATTGTGCCTCATCTAATAGCGCATTTAAAGTTTTATATCTTGATGAAAAATGCCCAATCAATAATTGTTTAGCGCCAACTATTGTTGCAATTTGAGCGGCTTGTAGTGCAGTTGTATGATGTGTTTCTTTTGCTCTATCAATCATTTCATGTAAAAAAGTAGCTTCATGATACAAAGTATCGCAATCTTTTATACTGTCAAAATAACTTTCATCATATAAAGTGTCTGAGCAATAGGCATAAGATTTTGGTATAGCCGAATCGGTAGTATAATCTGAATTCTTTAATACATCTCCATTTGGCAATTCTAAGTCTACCCCCCTTTTCAATAACGGATACAACTCTATGGCAATATTATCGCTTTCTAATTTTTCGACCAATAATTTTCTTAAGCGCTTTTTCTCGGTAAACTTAAATCCAGTACAAGGAATTCTATGATTTAAAATAATGGTTTCAATAATAACATCGTTATTTTCAAATATAATTTTAGGTTTACTTGCATCTATAGCAAAATAAATCAACTCATATTTTAAATGGGTATCAGAGTGTTTAAATTGAAGTTCAAGAATTTCTTTAATTGCCTCAGGAGCATAGATATAAAGCGGTTTAATTCTACCGTTTAAATGCATGCTTGAAAGTAAACCAATTAAACCAAAATAGTGATCTCCATGTAAATGACTAATAAAAACATAATCTATTTTAGATGCTTTTAATCCAAATTTAATTAACTGTTGTTGCGTACCTTCGGCACAATCAATTAAATAAAATTTTTCGTTACAGTTTAATAATTGGGCAGTAGGGTTTCTATTGTAAACCGGAGTTGCAGAACTGCTACCCAATATGGTTACTTCAAAAGTCATTAAAATTATGCGTTTTTAGAACCACCAAGTAGTTCCTTCTCGATTTCTTCCATAAAAATTAAATCTGTGGCTTCGTCGAGTTTATTCACAAAAGTTATAGATTGATGCAAATTAGATATTTTAATAATATTTGCAATTGCGTTATTGACGCCAATTACTAAAAATATTCCTCCAGCACTTTTACAAAGCCTATCTCCAACTAGCAAGCTACTTAAATCTTGAGAGTCATTACATTCTTCAACTGCTGATAAATCAAGTATAATATTACGGTAACCTTCTGTATTTAATAAGATAAATTCCGATTTTAAAGCCGGTGTATTGTCATTGGTGAATTTGGTTTCATCCAATTTTAAAACAACATATTTTTCGTGTTTATCTGTAGAGAATTTCATGATTGTGTATTTTTAATATAAACGAAAGTAGCAATTTTTAATTAGATAATAAGCTCTTAATTGCATTATTAACATTTGTTTCAATTCTATTTTCTATACTTGAAGATTGGTTTTTTATAAACTTATCTCCTGTAATTTGCTCATACAATTCAATGTAACGCTCTGATATAGAATTTACAATATCTTCAGTCATTAATGGTACAACTTGTCCGTCTTTACCTTGAAAGTTATTTTCAATTAACCATTTGCGTACAAATTCTTTAGACAATTGTTTTTGTGGTTCATCGTTTTTTTGTCGTTCTTCGTAACCGTCAGCATAAAAATAACGAGACGAGTCTGGTGTATGAATTTCGTCGATTAAATAAATGGTATCTCCTACTTTTCCGAATTCGTATTTGGTGTCTACTAAAATTAAACCACGTTCTGCAGCAATTTCAGTTCCACGTTGATAAAGGGCACGAGTATAAGCCTCTAATTGCTCATAATCAGCTTTAGAGACAATTCCTCTTGCAAGAATATCTTCTTTAGAAATATCTTCGTCATGCCCAACAGCTGCTTTTGTAGTTGGTGTAATTATAGGTTGTGGTAATTTGTCATTTTCTTTTAAACCTTCTGGTAGCGCAACACCACAAACAATCTTTCTTCCGGCGCTGTATTCTCGAGATGCATGGCCAGCCAAATAACCTCTAATTACCATTTCAACTTTAAATGGTTCACAAATTCTTCCCACAGTAACCATCTCATCTGGAGTAGCTAAAACCCAATTTGGAACAATATCTTGCGTAGCTGCTAAAAATTTAGCGGCAATTTGATTTAAAACTTGTCCTTTAAATGGTATTGCTTCTGGCAAAACTACATCAAAAGCAGAAATTCTATCTGTTACTACCATTACCATTAATTGGTTATTAATGGTATAAACATCACGAACTTTACCTTTATAAAAATTGGTTTGTTGTGGGAAATTAAAGTGGGTTTCTTTGATCGCTTTCATGAGGGCATAAAAATAGGAAAAAAGTCGGGAAGTCCGAAAGTCAGAAGAGTTAAGTTGAAAGAAAAAAAATCCGAAAATAGCATTTTTACAATCATATCTTCGGACTTTCTAACTTTACTGACTTGCGGATTTATTGTATATCTCCATAAGCTTTTAAAATTGCTTTAACCAATTTATGTCGTACAACATCATCGCCATTTAGGTAAATTACATCAATACCTTTAATATCGGTTAATATTCTTAATGCGTTATGTAAACCAGATTGTGCTTTTTTCGGTAAATCTATCTGAGTAACGTCGCCAGTAACAATAAATTTAGCCGTTGGACCCATTCTTGTCAAAAACATTTTTAATTGTAAATCAGTTGAATTTTGCGCCTCATCTAAAATCACGAAACAATTATCTAATGTTCTGCCACGCATAAATGCTAATGGTGCAATTTCAATTGTTCTATTTTCTAGATATAGTTTTAGCTTATCTGGCGGTATCATATCGTCCAAAGCATCATATAATGGACGTAAATACGGATCTACTTTTTCTTTTAAATCACCTGGCAAAAAACCAAGACTCTCTCCTGCTTCTACAGCTGGCCTGGTTAAAATAATTCTTTTAATTTCTTTATTTTTCAATGCTCTTACTGCCAAGGCTACAGCTGTATAGGTTTTACCGGTACCAGCCGGACCAATAGCAAATAACACATCATTTTTACCAATACTATCAACCATTCTGCGCTGATTGGCCGTTCGGGCTTTAATCATCAAACCATGGTTGCCAAAAACAATTACTTCACCACTATTTACTGCAGCAGTAGATGTTTCATCAGCGGTGGCTATCGTTTTTTTTGAACCCAAGATAGTATCCACATCGTTACTTGAAAGTTTTCTATACTTCTCCAAATGCGCAACTAATTGCTCAAATTTTTGCTCAAACAACTTTAACTCAGCCTCATCACCCAAAGCCTTTACGTCATTTCCTCTTGCTACAATTTTCAGTTTTGGGAAAGCAGCTTTAACTAACTCATAGTGCTCATTATTAGCACCCCAAAATTGCACTTGGTCTGTTATTTCTAATGTTAGCTTTAGTTCGTTCAAAATAATGTATTTTTACGTTAATGAGTGTGTATTTTAATTTAAAAATTGAATATTTGTAGGCGTTTTGCCTATACACAAGAATAAGAATAAATATTGAATATTTAATGGCTATTATTACATTAACAACAGATTTAGGTTCGAAAGATTTTTACCAGGCTGCTTTAAAAGGCAGTATCCTGAATATCTTACCTACTGCTAATATTGTAGACATTACCCATGATGTTCCTTCTTTCAATATTTCTTATGCAGCTTTTGTATTAAAAAATGCCTATCCATACTTCCCAAAAAATACCGTTCATTTAATTGGTATTGATTCTGTTTTTAGTGAAAATACAAAATACATCGCACTGCGTTACCAAGATCATTATTTTGTGGGTGCAGATAATGGTATCTTTTCATTATTATTTGATGAAAGACCAGATGAAATTGTGGAACTAAATATTATGCAAGATTTAAAATATTTGCATTTTCCTTTGGTTGATATTTTCGTAAAAGCAGCTACTCATTTATCAAAAGGCGGCAAACTAAAAGACATCGGTTTAGCTACCGCAGAAATTGAACAAAGAACACTCTTACACCCTGTTATAGAGAATAATATCATTAGAGGAAGCGTAATTTACATTGATACCTTTAGCAATGTGATTACTAACATTACTAAAGATTTATTTACCAAAGAGCAACGCAATAGAGATTTTAGTTTAATCTTTAGAAGAAGTGAAACCATTACCCAGTTAAGCTGGCATTATAACGAAGTGCCAGAGGGTGAAAAACTATGTTTATTTGGCATTAGTAACCATCTTGAAATCGCCATTAACAAAGGCAAAGCGAGCGGTTTGTTAGGCTTGCAGTTAAATGATATTATACGGATAGAATTTCATCCTTAAATATTAAAAGACGATATTATCTGAACATCTAAAATTTAAATATGCTAGTACGTGTCGTTAAAATGCAGTTCAACTCTGATTTTATTGCCGAATTCAAAATCTTATTTAAAGCTGTTAATGAAAAAATTGCAAGTTTTGAAGGCTGCACAGGTGTCAAATTACTACAACACGAAACTGAGCAAAACATATTTTTTACCATTAGTAATTGGGAAAGTGCGCAACATTTAGAAAACTATAGAAATTCTGAACTCTTTAAAACTACTTGGGCAAAAGTAAAACCTAACTTTAGTGCTAAAGCTGAGGCATGGAGTTTGCTTGAACAGTAGAAAACCTATGGCGATGATTAAAAAAATACTTTTACTATTTGTACTTACTAGCGCTACCATTTTAAATTTAAAAGCTCAAGATACCTCTGCTTACGAATTACAACGTGCTAAAATAAATGCATTACTAGCAGAGCGAAGTGCAAAATTTGGTCAATATGATAAAAGTTTAACAACCAAAACTGGCATTTTCGGTTTTCAAACCAAAAAAGATATTAGAAACTCAAATGAAATTTTACGACAGATTGTTTTAAATGACAATGAGATTTTTACACAATTAAAGGTATTAATGGATTATAAAGATTTGCAAGCAGAGC
>JAIELS010000174.1 GCA_019752795.1 Sphingobacteriaceae bacterium | reverse complement strand
TTGTAAATAGTAATTTTTTCATAATTTTAATTTATTTGTTAAATGAAGTTAAAGCCTCAACAAGATTTATGCCGTATTGTTTCTTTTATGTAAAATCTTGTGCAACTTTCTGTTCTACAGTGAGTATAATTTAAAGCCTATTTTGTTTTTTAAGAATTTGTTTTAGAAAAAACCAAAAACTGAGTACTTTTTTCTGTTATGTTTATTAAATTTAAAAGCCAATAAAGTCCATTACAATATTTTTCATGGTAGGTGAAACAGGAATACCTGCATCGTTTGTGAGCACTAATTTTAAGCCGCCATGTTTGTCTATTTTTTTGACATGTCTTTTATTAATGATGTAAGATTTATGTACTCGTATAAAATCTGGTTGTTTTTCTAACAAGGTTTCAAAAAATGAGAGGTTTTTGCTCACAATAATTTCTGTTTGATCTGTGGTATGGATAATAACATAACTCCCGTCAGCTTTAATGTAAATAATATCTTGATGCAGTAAGCTGTCATACCCATCTCTGCTTGGATAAAATATTCTTTCTTGCTGTGTTTTTAATAGATTGGCTATTACTTTAGATGATTTATTCGTTGCTCTAGTATTAATTTTACTTACTACTTTTTGCAGCATTTCTGGATGTACTGGTTTAAGTAAGTAACTGATGGCGTTAAATTTAAAAGCTTCCAAGGCATATTCATCATAAGCGGTTACTATAATTATTTCTGTATTTGGCAACTCACCTATTTGTTGTAAAAGGTCAAATCCAGTCTTATCGCCAAGTTTAATATCCAGAAAAATAACGTCTGGAGTTTCAATACCTAAATATTTTAAAGCCTCTTCGTAACTGCTTGCATATCCCACAACTTCAGTGTAGTTATTACAATAATAATCAAGTAAAAATTCAAGCGCATTAATTGCTCTTTCCTCATCATCAATTATGTAGCATTTAAGTTTATTCTCCATAGCTTATAAATCTATAATAATGTTAATACTTATCCCTTTTGGAGAATTAGCTTCAATATTAATTTTATTTCTTTTGGTTTTGTTTTTTTGGTTAATGAAATCCAACCTTTCCATAATCATGGTTAGCGCATGACCTTCTTTAAGTGGGAAAATGTTGTTAATGTTTCCATTACCGTTATCAGTGATTTTTATAGACAGTAGCCCAAGTTTTTTTTCAAAACTAACAGTAATAAATTTGTCCTTTTCTTTTCCATTAAAACCGTGCTCTATTGTGTTTTCAACTAATGGCTGAATTAGCATTGATGGTAGTTGTAATTTCAGTGCATCCTGAGTTGCCTTTACTTCAAAATTAAATTTATCACTATATCTTTTTTGCTGTAAAAAAAGGTATTTATCTAAAAATGTCTGCTCTTCGGCAACTGTAATGTAGTTTTTTTGGTTAAATTCTAATATGTTTCTATGCAAAGAGGTTATTCTTTGCAAATACATAATTCCATTGTGGGTGTCTTTTTGTATAATATAATCTTGCAAAGTATTTAAAGTATTGTATAAAAAATGTGGGTTGAGCTGGTTCAAAAATGCTTTATTTTCTATTTCGGCTATCTTTCTTTCTAATTCTATTTTATGCAATCCTTTTAGTTGGTTTTGATTAAAAAGCAGCCAAGTAATTAGACTTACAATACAAATGGCAATAAAAATACCTAAGACTAGAAACCAATTGGTTTGCCAAAACTTAGGTTCAATTCTTATTTGGTAAGAGATAATTTTCTCTTCACCTGTCTCCACCAATTTTGCTTTAATTTTAAGCAGGTAATTTCCAGGAGAAAGATTAGTTTGTAAAAATTCATTTCCAGTAAAATTAATCCAGTTGTCTTTTACATCTGTTTTAACAAAAGAGTAGCTTTTTTGGTAGTATTTATTCTCTGCGTTTAAGAAATGAGTTGTGAACTTAATTTGTTTGGAGTTTAACTCTTTTATAGTAATAGATGAATCTATCTTGTAGAATATCGTGTCTTTAAGGTCAAGTGAAACTAAATTAAATAAAATAGGGGAGGGTTTTTGATTAATTACAGCTTTATTAAGCTCAATGTAGCCAATGTCTGTAAGTAAATGGATTTTATTGTGGCTAATATCAAAATCTATAATACTAAATCCAGACAAGAGATACTTATTGTTAAAAATCGATACGATGGATTTGCCATTTAATCGATCTTGATAGGCAACTTCATTGTCATTAATAAAATAAGTAATGTTATGGTCTATTATTGCCTTTTTGTATTTTTTAGTACTGATTAGTTTTATTTTTTGAAAAGAAATATTAGTGCTAAAAACGCCATTATTTGTGCATAAAAGTATATAATCATTATTTAAAAAATAGATGTCATTTATTTTACCAAACTTTTTAGCACTATTTTTATAGATCAGTTTTTTTAGGGAATTATCTAGCACATATAAACTATCGTTAGAAGCAAAAGTTAGGACCAAATTTTTATAATAATCCCCCTTTCTTGTCATTAAATATTTATTATAATCAGTATAGCTATTAGGTAGCTTATACTTATTGCCATTTGAAACTTGCAAAATCGATTCATTATAGAAAAATAAGCTATCGTTATGTGAAATATCTTTAATTTTTCCGTCTATATAGTTTTTGAAGGTACCTACAAATGTATTTTTACTGGAAGAAAATTTGCTTGATGAATTTTTAGAATGCTTATCAATTTTGTTTTTATTAATTGTTAAATAGCTATCTCCGTTAAAATTGTTTAAGAAAATAACGTCATCATTTTTGGCTTTTAGCTTAGTGTCTTTTTGTAAAAATTCTGGATGATGAATAACTGTAAGTTGGGCATTAAATTGTTGTTGGTTAATAATATGTAATCCATTATCTAACGCATACCAAATATTACCAGTTTTATCTATGCAAACCGTAGCATTAGTACTATTTTTACTTATTAGTTTAAGTTTTGTTGATTTTGGATTAATGAAAAAATTGTCAATGTAATAGATGCCACCTTTTTTGCCATTAATAGCTATAATTAAATCATCATTTTTTATAGCGATATCTATAATAAAAGCATTTGGGTCATCAATTAGTGGTTTTAGATCTAATAGTCGGAAAATTTTTCCTTTGTTTTGGGCGAAAATTTCTTTATTAAATATTACGGTGTTGTAACTACCAATACGCATTTTATTTATAATCCACATATCTGCACCGTTCACAAAATATTTAGTTTGAATGCTGTCCCATTTCACTTCAGTAAAGAGTTGCGTATTGAGCTTTGGTATTTTGGTGTCACTTTTTAATAGATAATCTCTAAAAATAAACACAGGTAGGTTTTCCGTAGAAAACGAATGATTTTGATAAGTAAATAATTGATTTGAGGTTAAAAATTTTAAAGCTCCATTTTGCTTAAATGCATACATAAATGCGCCAAGCACTTCTTGAGGTGGAGTTATAACCGTAAACTTATCTGTAGTACAGTTCACTTTAATTATTTTAGAATTGTAGGTTAAGCACCAAATAGAATTGGTATCTTCTTCATAGAAAAGGTTAACAATATCATTATCAGGAAATCCATTAAATATTTTAAAATTAGTACCATCATATTTTACTAAGCCTTTATCTGTGCCCAGCCATAAATTACCTGCCTTATCGCATTTAATGCTGTAAATAGTGTTTGACGGTAAGTTAGAATTGTAATTGTTATAATTGAAAGCCAATTTTGTACTTTGGGCTATAGCAGCTGTAGTAAACAACCCAGAAAGTAAAATAAAAAATGAAAGGCTAATTTTTAACATAAGGCTTTACAGCAAACATCAAATCTAATAAAAATGTAATTACCTCATATTTTGTTTTGTAGGAATTTAAATATTTGCTTTTTAGGCAAGTATATTAATTTTAGAGAAAATATTTCTATCCCTAAAACTGGGGTTTTTGTGTAATTTTGAGGAAAAGATACCCGTATATCTTTAATCTATACGTAGCGTTAATTATCTAAAATTTCCCTTTACAAACTCATATCATTTTTACGCAAATTAATAGTGCTATTATAGCTTAAAACGCTAGTTGTCTTGAAATCTCAGATAGGTTTTTGCCTTATATTTAAAAAAATAATTATGCCCTTACAAGGCTGATTATCATAGTAGTATAAGATATGAGATTTAATTTCACTACATCCCTAGTTGGTGCATTGTTGCAAAAGCGAAATGCCTTTTTATTTGCGGTATTTACTTTACTGTTTTTTACACTAGCAACTCAAAAAAGTTACGCTCAATGTACCAATGCTAGCAGTAGGCCAAATGATACCTATACGCTTGTTGGTTGGGCGCCTCGTTGTAATGGTGGTAACGACGGGTTTATCCGTATAACGGGTATTGGTAGTACAATTGGCAGCTATACAAATGGTCCCTATACCGCTCGTATTTTAACGGCGGTGGGGGGTACAGTGATTTCTACTCACCCTATACCTGCAGGTAACACCACTTTTGATATAACTGGTTTAACATCTGGTAATTATTTTGTTGATATCATGGATCAATGTGGTGGTACTAGTTCTAGTAAACTTGTTACGGTAACTAGTATCGTTGCAAATACTTTACTTGTTGAGCAGCCAGTTACAGGGTTTAGTTTTATAACAAGAAAAACAGATATAACCTGTGGAGATACTTATACTTATAAAAGCAGAGTACAATATTTAAATAATGGACAAACGGTTACAGTAACTTTCACAAATCATAGTGGCGCTACTAGAGAATATTTTTTTACACCTGGGAGAATACCAATCCCTTTACCTCTTAGCACTAGTTTAGCAAATACAACAGATATAGATCTTTCTTCTACTTTTTTTGACGGTTTTCCTATTACCGTTACTGCAAGCAATGGTTGTGGGGTATCAAATACAGCAACTATCCAAAACCCATTTGCAAATAACTTTGTGATATCGAGAACCTTTATTATAGGTGGTGCAGAAATTCCAGTTCAATCTGCAACCGCTTGTGTATTTGGCTACAATATCAGGAGAGTAGTAAGATATGGCGTAAACCCTATCACAGCAACAATTATAGAAACAGCATCTCCGTTAACACCAGTATTAGATATAGATGGAGTCGTTGTACCAAATTTTAATGGGAATATTAATTACGGTTTTTATGGTGGCACTTTAGGTGGTAGTGCTGCTGATGCTGGTACAACAATTTTTAGTAGACTTAAATATAACACTGAATACAGAATAACCTATACAGACGCCTGTGGGCAAATTTTTGAAGAGATTTTAAATACACCCTCTCCTTTAGCTGATCAGGCAGTAGCTGTAACTGGCTGTGCAACTTCATCAAATATTGCAACACCATTTGTAGATGGAACTGGATTTATATCAATTAATTTAAATAATGCTAATCTTTTAAAATCACCACCTTATACTTATACAGTGAATACTGGTCCTGCAACTTGGAATAGTAGTTTAGGCCTTAATGCAGTCTCAGCAAATATTACTTACCCATTTAGTTTTACTTCCAATACTCATCTTTTTACACTCGGGTCTAATGATCCTGGAGGAGGAGTAAATTTTGCACCAGGTACTTATAATATAACATATAGAGATGCTTGTGGGAACACTAATACTGTTAATGTAACGGTAGCGGCATGTGCTAATACAATAAGCAAAACCTTAGATTATTGTTCGCAGAATAATGGTACAGTAAATCTCAAATACCAAGTTAATAGTAGTTCAACAGTGTTTTATCAACGGTTTTCTATATATAATTCATCAGGTGTTGCTATACAAACTGTTAACTCAAGTGGTGATGGTTCGGTATTGTTTTCTGGTTTGGATCCGGGTAGTTATACGATACGTTTTGGTGGGGTTGATGCAGTAGGAGCAATAACAAACTTTAGAGCGATACCTAATATTCCTCGTTTGGTAGATGGTTACATCTATGAAGAAGCAATTGTAATAGCAGGGCTAAATGCACTAAGTCTTGCTCCAGTTACCACTTGTAATGGTAATGCAACAGCTGTTGGTTCGGGTGGTCTTGCACCATTAACTTATACCCTGTTAAATCAAGCAGGCACAATAGTGTTACAACCAGCACAATCCTCTGGTATTTTCTCTGGCTTAACAGAAGGGACAACTTATACAATGCGGTTAATAGATAACTGTGGTAGAACGTTCAATCAAGCTTTTACTGTTGCTTCATTTGTAAACGCACCAACTATTGGCACGGTGGTACAGCCTACTTGTGCTAGTTTAAATAATAGTGTAACATTAACAAATTTACCCAGTGGTAATTGGACAATAACAGATAGTAATGGTGGCGGTACAACAACAGGCACGGGTGCATCGGTAACGTTAAATAATATAGCTGCTGGTGCACACACTTTTAGCGTAGCAATAGCTGGAGGTTGTACTTCTGTGGCATCTTCGAGTGTTAACATTCTTTCATCGCCTATTTATCCAACGGAGCCAATTGTTGGTTCAATAACGCAAGGTACTTGTGCAACACCAACAGGAAGTGTAACGCTAACAGGGTTGCCAGCAACGGGTAATTATACCATAACAGATACCAGTAATGGTGCAACTTATATCAACCTATCTGGTACAAGTACAACCATAACTAATTTAACTGCCGGGAAACATAATTTTGAAGTAACTAACGCAGGGAGTTGCACCTCTCCAACGGCATCTACAGATGTAGATATTTTACCGATTCCAGCGCTCAATTTGGTAATTACTAATCCAGCTGCAGTCTGCGGATCAGGAACAGTAGATATTACAGCAGCCTCCGTAACTGCAGGTAGCACCGCAGGTTTAACCTATACTTACTTTACAGATAATTTAGGTACCATCGCCCTTGCAAATCCTAATGCTATAACGGTTAGTAACACCTATTACATAAAAGCTAGCAATGGTACATGTACTGATATCAAAGCTGTTGTGGTTACAATTAATCCATTGCCAACTACACCTATAGTAAGTCCTGCTGGTCCAACTACAATTTGCCCAAGTACTAGCTTAGTGTTAAGTTCAACAGCGGCTACTTCTTACCAATGGTATAAGGGAGGTGTGTTAATAGGTGGAGCAACCAGTCAAACTTATAGTGCAAATGCTACAGGTGTTTATACAGTTGTGGTTAAAGATGCGAACTGTTTTAGTGCTCCATCAAATGCGGTGTCTGTAACGGTAGAAGATGTTACTCCGCCAGTAGCTACTGGAAGTGTAACAACAACTGTTGAAGGATGTTCTGCAGCGAGTGCACCAGCAGCGGTAACTACCACAGCAGCATTACAAGCTTTAGGTTATGCTATCTCAGATAACTGTACTGTTGATGCTAATTTGGTGATTACTTATACAGATGTAGTAGCAGGAACTTGCCCAATAGTTGTAACTAGAACTTATCATATTAAAGATGCGAGCAACAATAGCACAGATATTGTACAAACAATAAACATTAACGATACCACTAAGCCAGTAATTACAGGAACAATTACAGCAACAACTGTTGAAGGATGTTCGGCAGCAAGTGCACCCGCAGCGGTTACTACTGTTGCAGCATTAGAGGCAATGGGCTTAGCTATAAGTGACAACTGTACCGCAGATGCATTATTAACGGTTAGTCATGTAGATGTAGTAGTAGCAGGAGCTTGTGCAACTGCAATCACAAGAACCTATACCATTACCGATGCTTGTGGTAATTTCCAAACGGTTAGTCAAACAATAAACATTAACGATACCACTAAGCCAGTAATTTCTGGTACAATTACCTCAACAACTGTTCAAGGTTGTTCGGCAGCAAGTGCACCAGCAGCAGTTACTAATGTTGCTGCATTAGAAGCCATGGGTTTAGTCATAAGTGACAACTGTACAGCAGATGCTTTATTAACAGTAAGTTATGTAGATGTAACAGCAGGAACTTGCCCAATTGTAGTAACCAGAACTTATACCATTACCGATGCTTGTGGTAATTCCCAAACGGTTGTCCATACCATAAATATCGATGATACCACTAAGCCAGTAATTACAGGAACAATTGCAACAACAACGATTGAGGGTTGTTCGGCAGCAAGTGCACCTGCAGCAGTTACTACAGTTGCAGCATTAGAAGCCATGGGCTTAGCCATAAGCGATAATTGTACAGCAGATGCATTATTAACGGTAAGTCACACTGATGCAACTGCGGGAACTTGCCCAATGGTATTAACTAGAGTTTATACCATTACCGATGCTTGTGGTAACTTCCGAAAAATTATCCAAACGATAAATATTCAGGATACCACTAAGCCAGTAATTACAGGAACAATTGCAACAACAACGGTTGAAGGCTGTACTGCAGCAACTGTATCTGCGGAGACTACAGTTGCAGGATTAGAAGCCCTAGGTTTAGTCATAAGTGACAACTGTACAACAGATGCTTTATTAACGGTTAGTTATGTAGACGTTGCAACAGGAACTTGCCCAATTGTAGTAACTAGAACCTATACGATCACCGATGCTTGTGGTAACTTTGAAACTGTTAGCCAAACAATAAATATAATTGATACTACTAAACCAAAAGTTACGGGCACTATTGCAACAATAACTGTTGAAGGATGTTCGGCAGCAAGCGCTCCAGTAGCGGCTACTACAGTTGCAGAATTAGAAGCTATGGGTTTATTCATAGCTGACAACTGTACACCAATTTCTTTATTAACAATAAGTTATGTAGATGTAGCTGCTGCGGGAGCTTGTGCAACTGTAGTAACTAGAACTTATAGGATTACCGATGCTTGTGGTAATTTTCAAACTGTTATTCAAACGATCAACATTAACGATACCACTAAGCCAGTAATTACAGGAACAATTATAGCAATAACGACTCAGGGTTGTTCTGCAGCAAGTGCACCAGCTGCGGTTACTACAGTTGCAGCATTAGAAGCTATGGGTTTAGCCATAAGTGACAACTGTACAGCAGATGCGTTATTAACGGTTAGTCATGTAGATGCAGTTGCAGCGGGTGCTTGTGCATCGGTAATTACTAGAACTTATACTATTACTGATGCTTGTGGTAATTTTCAAACAGTAACACAGACTATCAATATTCAGGATAAGACTAAGCCAATAATTACAGGGGCTATTGCAGCAACAACGGTTGAAGGCTGTTCTGCAGCAAGTGCACCAGCAGCGGTTACTACAGTTGCAGCATTAGAAGCCATGGGTTTAACAATAAGTGACAATTGTACAACAAGCGCTTTATTAACGGTAAGCCATGTAGATGTAACTGCAGGAACTTGTCCAATTGTAGTAACCAGAACATATACTATTACCGATGCTTGTGGTAATTTCCAAACAGTAACACACACCATCAATATTCAGGATACCACGGCGCCAACATTTGTTCAGCCATTACCAGTCGACATTACAGCTAACTGTAATGCTGTACCAATAGCTGTAATTTTAACCGCAACAGACAATTGCAGTACAGCTATTGTAACTTTTACAGAAGTTACTGCAAGCAATATGCCGGTTGTAGGTCAGAGTACGCTAACCCGTACTTGGATAGCAACTGATGCGTGTGGAAATACGACAACACATACTCAAAAAATAATTATCCCACCATTACCTATTCCAATTGTAACAGTAACGGCGCAACCAACATGTTCGGTAGGTACCGGTACAATTACTATTACGCCAGTTGCGGGAGCGAGTTACAGTGTAGATGGAGGGCCATATACTACATTAACCACTTATAACCTTGCGCCTGGAGAACACACGATTACAGTTAGAAGTGCAGATGGCTGTGTAAGTAGTACTGTTACGATAACTATTAATCCACAACCAGCATTGCCAACAGCTAGCATTAAATACAATCCTGCAGAATACCAGGCTGTGGGTACGGCTCAGGTAATCCAAATTGGCCAAACTGGAGGAAGCTACACTTCAAGTCCAACAGGACTGATTATTAATCCAACAACAGGGCAATTAGATCTTGCAAACAGTACACCGAACCAAACCTATACTGTAACCTATAGCTTTGGTAATGGTAACTGTACTGATACTACAACTACAACGGTTAGAATTAACAGTAGACCAGCAACTATTACTTATGGTAGTCCAGTTTATTGCGCAATCGGTACTGCGAAAATTGTAAGTACAGGGCCAACAGGAGGTAGCTATACTTCAGCTCCTAACGGATTGGTGATCAACTCCTCAACTGGTGAAGTGAATCTTGAAACGAGCAAAGTTGGAAGCTACACTGTAACTTATACTTATAAGGATGGTTCAGTTACTGCAAGTACCACCACAACAATTACTATAAATGCACTACCAGAATTAACAATAACTAGTGATATCCCTACGGGCTACATGTCTTTAATTGGCGATGTAGTTACGTTAACTGCAACAGGGGGTATAACTTATACTTGGGCAGGCGATGATATTCTAAGTGGACAAGGTACAAGTATATTAAAAGTACGTCTAGGCAAAAATAACACCTATATCGTAATAGCTAAAAACGAGAATGGATGTAGCAGTACTGCACAAATAACGCTTGCCGCACAAGCTGACTACAAACTTATACCCAACAATGTAATTACACCAAATGGCGATGGTAAGAATGATACATGGGTAATTAAAAATATAAATTATTATCCTAATAATACGGTCACCATTTACGATAGAGCAGGAAGAAAACTTTACAGCGTGAAAGACTACAAAAATGATTGGGGTGGTACTTATAATGGTCAGCCATTAGCAGAAGATGCCTATATCTATGTGATTGATTCGGGTAAAGGATTTGGATTATTGAGAGGAACGGTGAATATTATTAGGGATCAAAGATAAGGGATGGAGGAGTGGCTTTACAAATAGGGATGTTTAAGCGCCACTGGGATACACACCAAGTGTGTATCCGCCGCCGTCTAATTTAATTTTTAAAGCCAACTAGTTAAACCAAAATTAATTTGGGCAATTATAAAAGTGAAATCAAAATGAAAAGAATATTAATCATCTCCTTACTGTTCATCGTTTTTCAAAAGGGATTTGGGCAACTCAACCCCATGGGGAGCATCTATTACCAGAACCAATATTTAGCTAATCCTGCAATGGCAGGTTCTGAAATTGGCTGGGAATTAAATGCAGCTTATAAGGCACAGTGGGTTACTGTAGATGGAGCACCCAGAATTCAGACCATCAGCGCTGCATATGGCTCAGAGAACAAAAAAGTTGGGTTCGGCTTACTTTTTTATAATGATATGGCTGGTGTGGTAGAACGTACTAGTTTTAAAGCAACGTATGCATACCATTTACCGTTAAATAACAAAACTACTTTTATAAATTTTGGAATTTCGGCCGTTTTTATGGATGAGTCTATAAGCCACAGCAGAGTTATTGCTGAGCCAGGTGACCCTTCGATTGCTAATTTTGATGAACGTACGGTTTACGCAGACGCTGACTTTGGTATAGCATTACGTTCGAGCGGTTTTACTTTACAAGCAGCATTCCCAAATCTTAAGCGGTTCTTAAAGAGGAATGAACAACGTAATCTTGTAGATAGGTCGTTGTTTATGACATCGATTTCTTATAAATATATAAACGAAGAAAGAAGTCTAACTAGTATTGAACCAAAAATTGCCTTTCGAACCGTTGAGAACTATAAAAATTTGTTAGATGCAGGCGCCAATTTTCAATTTAATGGAGATAAGTTGCTCCTTAGCGGTATTTATCATAGTTCAGGAAGTATAACTTTTGGAGCTGGCACTACTTATAAAAATAAGTTGGGTATTCTTGCTCAATACACTACCAATACCACCGATCTTCAAGGGTTTACAAATGGAGAATTTGAAATTGGTTTAAAATATAATTTCAGATGAAATATTTAATGTATCTCTAAAATAAAATTTTATGCGGGTTTTGATTGCAGATGATGAGCAAATAATTAGATTTGGTTTAAAATCGGTTTTAAAAGGATTATGTCCAAATGTAATAATCAATGAAGTGGAAAGTTTGGACAATGTGGTGTCTATATTGACTGAGCTACACTTCGATTTATTGATATTAGATATTCAAATGCAAGGAGGTGATGAATTGGAAAATCTAATCCAATTTTTGATGAGAGAAGTTAAGCTCGTTATATTTTCTGGATACGAACCAACAAGCCCTCGTATAAAAAGTCTTAGAAAGGCTGGAGTTGATCAATTTATTTTTAAGAGCGCTTCACTCGAAGAGATTAAACTTTCATTGAGAGAATACTTCCCTGATCGAACAGAATCATTAGGTAAACAAATATCATAACAGTCTTTGATTAATGATAATGAGTTTCTTAATTATAAATTTTGCTTAAACAACACTTTTCATCTATTTCCATAAATTTTTTTATTAAATATTATAGCGTAACAACTCATGTTTTGAATGCATTTTAAAATTTTGACTTGTTAATAATGTTAGATTAATCATATTAAAATACAATAAATTGCTATGCATGCAGAATAATTTTAAAAAGGTTTTATAACAAAATATAATTTATTAGATTTGAGAAACAACAATCGTAGTTAAGTCTATTGCATTGTATAAATTACTGGTCTATTAAATTGTTCTACCATGTCTACAACTATAACTAGGGTATTTGACCTTTTAAAATATAACCTCGAAAATTTCCCCAAGGAAGATTTTGTTTGCGGTAAGGTAAATGGTACTTGGGTAAAGTATAGTACACAAAAATTTTGCGAAGAAACGGATAATTTAAGTCGTGGACTAACAACTTTAGGTATTGGTAAAGGTTCTCGTGTAGCTGTAATGTCTGCCAACAGGCCAGAATGGAATATTTGCGATTATGCAATTATGCAATTAGGCGCTTATCAAATCCCATTATATCCAACACTTGCAGAGTTTGATATGAAATTTATCATTGAAAATGCAGGTGTTTCAATTGTATTTGCGAACGATGAATTGATTTTTAATAAACTTGTTAACGTTAATAAGCTATTAGCTAATCCGATACAAATTTATACATTTAATAAAATTGCAAATGCAAAACACTGGCAAGAACTAATTGAAATAGGTAAGGAAACGAATGTGCAATTGGATACCTATAGAAGTGCGGTTTCAGCAACGGATATTCTAACAATTATCTATACCTCTGGCACAACAGGTACACCAAAAGGTGTAATGCTAACGCATGATAATCTAGTTCAAAATTTTAAAAATTCTGCAATTATTTTCCCTAAGGAAGTAAAAGTCGCATTGAGCTTTTTACCATTATCTCACATCTTTGAGCGAATGATTATTTATTTGTATAACTACGGCGGAGTTGCGATTTACTATGCTGAGAGTATGGATACTATAGTTGCTGATATTCAATATGTAAAGCCAAACTCATTCTCTACTGTACCGCGTTTGCTTGAAAAAGTATACGATAAAATTATGGAGAAAGGGAAAGATTTAACTGGAATTAAGAAAGCTATTTTCTATTGGTCTTTAGCTTTAGCCGAAAAATTTGATCAAAAAAATAATTGGTGGTATAATTTTAAATTAGGTATTGCTCGTAAATTGGTTTTTAAAAAATGGCAAGAAGCTTTAGGCGGAGGTATTGTTGTAATCGCATCTGGTGGAGCAGCTTTAAACCCACGGTTAAATCGTATTTTTTGGGCTGCAGGAATGCCTGTTTTTGAGGGTTATGGATTAACAGAAACATCGCCAGTAATTACGGTTAATTATTTTGGCGCTACTATGTTCGGTACAGTTGGTACTACAATAGAAGGCGTGGAAGTTAAGATTGCTGAAGATGGAGAGATTTTAGCAAGAGGTCACAATATTATGAAAGGTTATTACGAAAGACCTGATTTAACTGATGAGACAATCGACAAAGACGGGTGGTTCCATACTGGAGATATCGGAGAGTTAATAAATGGTAAATACTTAAAGATAACTGATCGTAAGAAAGAAATTTTTAAAACCGCAGGCGGAAAATATATTGCACCGCAAATGCTTGAAAATAAATACAAAGAATCTCCATTAATTGAACAAATAATTGTGCTAGGTGAAAACATGAAATTTCCTGCAGCGCTGATTGTGCCTACATTTTCTGCATTGAAACATTGGTGTGAACATAAAGGAATAGTTTACACAACAGATGCAGAAATGATAACTAATGAACAAGTATTAGAGAAATACAATAGAATTGTTGTTGAGCTAGGTAGCGATTTTGGGAAGTGGGAGCAAGTAAAGCGATTTGCTTTATTGCCAAAAGAGTTTAGTATAGATGGAGGTGAACTTACACCGAAATTAAGTTTTAAACGTAAATTTATTTTAGAAAAAAACAAAAATATAATCGATAAAATTTATAAAGATGCAGAAAATTATAAAGGTTAAAGTTCGTTTTACAAGAGCAGTTATTTTTCTAATTGCAGTTAGTTTTTTTGCGAGTTGTGTAGGTCACCAATTGGGTAAAAACAATAGCGGCGAATATAGAAAAGGAATGGTTGTTTCTGCAAATCGTATTGCTTCTGAAGTAGGTGTAGAAATATTAAAAAAAGGTGGTAATGCTGTAGACGCTGCAGTGGCAGTTCAATTTGCTTTAGCAGTAGTTTACCCAAATGCAGGTAATATTGGTGGCGGTGGTTTTATGCTGTATCGTTCTGCCAAAGGCGAAACAAATACTTTAGATTTTAGAGAAAAAGCGCCTAATAGCGCTGGCAGAGATATGTATCTTGATGCTAAGGGAAATCCAATAGTTGATAAAAGTTTATATGGTCAATTGGCATCTGGAGTGCCAGGTTCTGTTGCAGGAATGGAAGAAGCACATCAGAAATATGGTAAATTAAAATGGGAAGATTTAATTGAGCCTTCTAGACGTTTGGCAGCAGATGGTTTTAAAATAACAGCCATGCAGGCAAATGAACTAAATGGAAATAAACCATTGTTTAAAAGGTTAAATCCACTTGGTACAGCATTGGTAAAAGATACAAAGTGGACTGAAGGTGATATTTTAACACAAACTGAACTTTCAAATACTCTAAAATTAATTAAAGAGCAAGGACGAAAAGGATTTTACGAAGGTGCAGTAGCCGACTCTATTGTGGCAGAAATGAAACGTGGAGGCGGGATTATTAGCAAAGAAGATTTGAAAGCCTATAAAGCCATTTGGCGTAAACCAGTAACAGGAAAATATAGAGGTTACGATGTCATAACAATGCCACCACCGTCTAGCGGTGGAATTGCCTTAATTCAATTGTTAAAATCTGTAGAGCCTTTCCCATTAAATAAATGGGGTTTTAATTCTGATTCAACTGTACAGGTAATGATAGAATCAGAAAGAAGGGTTTATGCTGATAGAGCTGCGCATTTAGGTGACCCAGATTTTTATCCAGTACCACAAGAAAAATTAATCGAAAATTCTTACGTTAAGCAAAGAATGAGCACTTTCAATTGGCAAAAAGCAAGTACAAGTGCCGAAATTAGTGCAGGAGAAATAGCACCAAGAGAACATGAAGAAACTACTCATTTTTCTATTGTGGATAAAGATGGAAATGCGGTATCAATTACCACAACCCTAAATGGGTCTTATGGAGCGGGTGTAGTAGTTAAAGGAGCAGGGTTTTTGTTAAATAATGAGATGGATGATTTCTCTGTAAAACCAGGAGCCCCAAATATGTATGGTTTAGTAGGTGGCGAAGCAAATGCAATTGCGCCTGGCAAACGAATGTTAAGCTCTATGACTCCAACAATTTTAGCTAAAGATGGCGATCTGTTTATGGTAGTTGGTACTCCCGGCGGATCCACAATTATTACTTCTGTTTTTCAAACGATATTAAATGTTGTAGATTTTGATATGTCTATGCAAGCCGCTGTTAATGCTAAAAAAATCCATCACCAATGGTTGCCAGATAATGTTGCTGTAGAAAATAAAGCATTAGATAGTGTAACTACAGAAAAACTAAAAGCTAAAGGATATATTTTTGTAAAACGTGGCGCAATTGGTAGAGTAGATGCAATTCTTAAAACTAAATGGGGTTATTTTCAAGGTGGAGCAGATCCTAGGGGAGATGATGTAGCGATAGGCTATTAATTTAAAAATTTATTACATTTATACTGGTAAAATATGCTATAATGAAACAAAAACATATTTTTTTTGTTTCACACCCTCCTTACACTTTTACTTAATTTTTGTATTGGAAAGCAAACAGTTGTGCTTTGGTTTAAATGATAATTATTTAATTTTTAAAGGTGTTTAAGTTGTTGTTAGCCATGTTGTTACCGCTATTTTTTTAAAGATATTCAGATTTAGTGGTACAGGTATTGATTAATATAGATTACAAATAGCATAAATGCTAAATGTAATCTATTATGAAAATAAATTTATTTAAAACCTTACCTGTAGCAATTGCTGCACTATTTATGGGAAATGCATTAAATGCACAGACCCAAATGACAACTACAACTCCCGAATTAAGAACTTGGTCTATAGGACTAAACGCAGGGGCTGCAATACCTATTTCACCATTTGGTGGAAAAGAAGATTATTCTAAATGGAAAGCTAATCTTGGTTATGGTTTGTACATCAAAAAACAAATTACACCTTATTTTTCTTTACGTGCAGACGGATTTAGAGGTAAATTAGGTGCGGATAATTCAGAACCATATAGAGATGGAACTGTAAATGTTAGCCCTTTTACTTCTTTTGAAACACAAGTGAGATATAGTGCTAGTTTAAATGCAGTTGTAAATATGTGGAATTGGAGCATGTTTAAACAACAAAATGCTGCTCAATTGTATGCTTCTGCCGGTGCCGGATTTGTTAATTATGAAACCACCACCACTACAACAGGAACTAACATTACTGCAACAGGTACAAATTATGATAAATTAGTTGTGCCGGTTGGTGCAGGTATTAAATTCCGTTTATCTGAAGGCGTTAATTTAGATTTAGGTTATACAGTTAACTTTGTAGATGCTGGAAATTTTGATGGCTATCAATTGAATGGAAATGACAGATACAGTTATGCTTATGGCGGATTAGAATTTGCATTAGGTAGCGGAAAACAGTTAGCTTTTTATAGTCCAACTGCAGCTACTTATGAAGAGGCTTTAGCGGCTAAAAATGCTGCAAATGCTTTAAAATCTGATTTAGATGCTCAAAAAGTTGAAAATGCAAGATTGCGTACTGATTTAAATGCTTTATTAACAGATAGTGATGGAGATGGTGTAGCTGATAAATTGGATAAATGTCCCAACACACCAATGGGTACAGTTGTAGACGGATCAGGTTGTCCTTTAATAACGCCTAAACCTCAAATTATTAAAGAAACTAAAGTAATTGTTACTGAAGCAGATCGTAAGGTTGTTGAAGATGCAATTAAGAATTTAGAATTTGATTTAGGTAAAGCAACAATTCGTTCTAAATCTTATACTACATTAAATAAAGTTGCTGATTTATTAATAGAAAAAAACTTCAGTTTAAAATTGGCAGGTCATACAGACAATACTGGTTCTGATGCATTAAATATGCGTTTGTCTAAAGATAGAGCAGAATCGGTAAAAGCTTATTTAGTTGCTAAGGGTGCTAATGCAAGTAGAATTGAAGCAATAGGTTATGGCGAAAGTCAACCAATTTCAACAAATACTACAGCAGAAGGTCGTCAAGAAAATAGAAGAGTAGAATTTACTTTATACTAGTAAACACTTTTTATTAAATATTTAAAAGCGTCCCGATTAATCGGGACGCTTTTTTTGTTTTAAACCTCCAACTTTATATTAAACAACCGGGATGAAAAATATTTTCATTTTATGCTTGCATACTAAAATCTAATTCTATAAATTTGTTATGCAAGCATAGCAATTAATGAAGCAGAAAGAAACGGTAGATTATTTTTTAAAGGTGGTTTGGCAAAATGTATCAAATACCTATAACCAAATTGCAGGTGGCATTGGAATAACGCAAGCTATCGGCTATGTGCTGATTAATATTGAGGCAGAAGGAACAGCGGTGTCAGCGCTGGCAGCTTTGTTGGGTGTTAAGGCAACTAGTCTATCGCGTATGTTAAACAACATGGAAGAACTGGGTCTAATTTACCGTGAAACTGCTGTCGGAGATAAACGCTCTGTTAAAGTTTTTTTGACACCATTTGGTATCGAGAAAAGAAAATTGGCTAGTAATGTAGTGATCAAGTTTAATGAGTATTTAAATGAAAAATTGACTACTAAAGAAAAAGAACAACTGATTTTAACCTTAGATAAAGTTAACCAATTGACATTGGCTTATTCCCCTAAAAATGAATATGATGAACAAAAAAATAAATAAAGTAGTAGTACTTGGCTCAGGAATTATGGGCTCTCGTATTGCCTGCCACTTCGCTAATATTGGGGTAGAGGTTTTGCTTTTAGATATTGCTCCAAAAGAATTAACTCCTGAAGAACAAGCGAAAGGTTTAGCTTTAACGCATCCAGCAGTTAAAAACCGTATCGTAAATGCGGCTTTACAAACTACAGTTAAAACAAATCCCTCAGCTATTTATTCTCAGAGTGTTTTAAAAAGAATTAGCACTGGTAATTTTGAAGATGATATGCCTAAAATTGCTAATTGCGATTGGATTATAGAGGTTGTGGTAGAAAATTTAGGCATCAAACAGAAAGTATTTGAGCAAGTAGAGCAATTCCGTAAACCGGGAACTTTGGTTACTTCTAACACTTCTGGTATTCCAATCCACATGATGGCCGAGGGAAGAAGTGATGATTTTAAAGCTAATTTTTGCGGAACTCATTTTTTCAATCCACCGCGTTATTTAAGGTTGTTAGAAATTATTCCTACCTCACATACTAAACCAGAACTGGTAGATTTCTTAATGCATTATGGTGATAAATTTTTAGGTAAAACTACAGTTTTATGTAAAGATACACCTGCTTTTATTGCTAATAGAGTTGGTGTTTATTCGATTATGTCCTTATTGCATTTGGTGGAAAAAATGGACTTAACGGTTGAGGAAGTAGATAAATTTACAGGACCTGCATTGGGTAGACCAAAATCTGCAACTTTCCGTACCACTGATGTTGTTGGTTTAGATACCATGATTAAAGTTTCAAAAGGATTGTATGATAACTGTCCGGATGATAAAGCTCACGATTTGTTTAAGCTTCCAGAATATGTTCAGAAAATGGAAGCCAATAATTGGTTAGGCGATAAAACTAAACAAGGGTTTTATAAAAAGACAAAATCTGCCGAAGGCAAAACTGAAATATTAGCGCTGGATTTAAAAACACTAGAATATCGTCCACAGCAAAAAGTAAAATCTGCTACGTTAGAAATGACTAAAACCATTGAAAAAGTAGCTGATAGAATGAAAATTTTTGCGACAGGAAAAGATAAGGCTGCCGAACTATTTAGAGCTTCATTCTTTGGTTTGTTCGAATATGTTTCAGACCGTATTCCAGAAATTTCTGACGAATTGTATCGCATCGACGATGCAATGCGTGCCGGTTTTGGTTGGGATTTAGGTCCGTTTGAAGTTTGGGATGCCGTTGGTATTCAAGCTTCCCTAGATGGAATGAAACAATTAGGTCATACACCAGCAGCGTGGGTAACCGAAATGTTGGCAGCAGGAAATACTTCATTCTATAAAGTAGAAGATGGCATTAAAAAATATTATGATATCCCATCTAAAAGCTACAAAGCAATTCCAGGAGCTGATGAATTTATTATTTTAGATAATTTAAGAGCTAATAAAGTGCTATGGAAAAATGGTGGCGCATCAATTATCGATTTAGGTGATGGGATTTTAAATGTAGAATTCCATTCTAAGATGAATACAATTGGTGGCGATACGCTATCAGCCATTAACAAAGCAATTGATATGGCTGAGAAGGATTATCGTGGCGTTGTAATTGGCAACGATGGTGCAAATTTTTCGGCTGGTGCCAATGTAGGAATGATATTTATGATGGCGGTTGAACAAGAATGGGAAGAATTAAATATGGCGGTTCGTATGTTCCAAAATACTTCTATGCGCATTCGTTATTCTTCAATACCAGTTGTTGTTGCGCCACATAATTTAACTTTAGGTGGTGGTTGTGAGTTTAGTTTACACGCCGATTTTGTGCAGTTAAGTGCCGAAACGTATATGGGTTTGGTTGAATTTGGTGTAGGTGTTATTCCGGGTGGCGGCGGAAGTAAAGAGTTTGCTTTGCGTGCATCAGACGAATACAAAGCTGATCAAATTGTACAGAATACAATGAAAGATCGTTTCTTAACCATCGGAATGGCTAAAGTGAGTACATCAGCTGTAGAAGCTTTTGAATTGGGTTATTTGCAAAAAGATAAATATGCCATTAGCATGAACAGAAGCCGTTTAATTGCTGATGCAAAAGCCAAAGCAATTGAACTGGCAGACGCTGGTTACACCAAACCAGTTCAAAGAAAAGACATTAAAGTTTTAGGCAAACAAGGCTTAGGAATTGTTTATGCTGGTGCAAATACAATGTATTCTGGTGGGTATATCTCAGAACATGATAAAAAAATCTCTGAGAAATTAGGTTGGGTAATGTGCGGTGGAGATTTATCATCGCCAACAGAAGTTACAGAACAATACCTTTTAGATTTAGAAAGAGAAGCCTTTTTATCACTTTGTGGAGAAAGAAAAACTTTAGAAAGAATACAGAGCATTGTAACCAAGGGGAAACCGTTGAGGAATTAAAAGTTTAAGTATCAAGATATGAGTATCAAGTATCAAGATGCAAATTAAATAAACTAGTTAAGAATTAAGCTTGTGCAAGTGTCTCGATACTTGATACTCGCTACTAGATACTAATAAAAATGGAAGCATATATAATAGCAGGACTTAGAACCGCAGTAGGAAAAGCACCAAGAGGTGTATTTCGTTTTACAAGAGCAGATGAATTGGCTGCAAATGTAATTAGAGAGTTGGTGGCATCAGTTCC